>NZ_JZWY01000775.1:0-9424 GCF_000966955.1 Streptomyces sp. NRRL S-495 | reverse complement strand
TCTGGTGGCCGGTGTCGAACAGGATGCGGTCGCGCGGGGAGTCGAACACCTTGTGCAGCGCGATGGTGAGCTCCACCACGCCGAGGTTCGGGCCCAGGTGGCCGCCCGTCTTGGAGACCTCGGTCACCAGGAAGGTCCGGATCTCCTGGGCCAGTGCGGCCAGCTGTCCGGGCGTGAGCCGGTCGAGATCGCGCGGTCCCCGAATTCGGGTCAGCAGGGCCACCCGTTCCTCCTCGTTCGTGTTCGCGGACCGGAGGTCCGACGGGCGTCGCTGCCCGGTGTCGACCGGTCGAGTCTAATGTCCGCCCACCGGACGCCGGGCGGGGCGTCCGGTCCCGACGGCCGGTACGCGCCAACCACCTCGGCGGTCACTCTTTCGGGTGAACGTGGAAAACCGGCGTGTCGTTGCACCCGGCCGGGACGGCCCCGGGGCTCAGGGGCGGGCGACGGCGAGCGCGCTGGAGTCCCCCGCCTCGCTCATGACCAGGGCGAGCGCGCCCAGGACCTCGGCCCGGCCGCCCAGCGTACCGGGGACCACCGACAGCTGGCGGGCGGCGCTGGGGATCGCGTAGCGGGCCACCGAATCGCGGATCGGCGCGAGCACCAGCTCGCCGGCGTCCGCGAGCTCGCCGCCGAGGATCACCCGGCGCGGGTTGAGCAGGTTGCAGAGGGTGGCCACACCGGTGCCGATCTGCCGGCCCGCGTCGGCGATCACCCGACGGCAGCCGAGGTCGCCCTGGTGGGCCAGCTCGACCACCCGGGTCAGGCTGAGCTCGGCGCCGAGGGTCGGGGTGAGCAGGTTCAGCAGGTAGCGGGAGCCGACGAAGGTCTCCAGGCAGCCCCGGTTGCCGCAGCGGCAGACCGGGCCCGCCTCGTCCAGGGTGATGTGGCCGATCTCGCCCGCGGTGCCGCCCGGGCCCCGGTAGATCTGCCCGTTGACCACCAGGCCCGCGCCGACGCCGCTGGCCACCTTGATGTAGGCGAGGTCGCTCAGGCCCCGGCCGGCGCCCCAGACCAGCTCGCCGAGGGCGCCGAGGTTGGCGTCGTTGTCGACGTGCACCGGCATGCCGAGGCGCTCGGCCAGCTCGCGGCCGGGGGCGATGCCGGTCCAGCCGGGCAGGATCGCGGTGGAGCCCAGTGCCCCGGTCTCCACGTCGATCGGGCCGGGCACGCCCAGGCCCACGCCGATCACCTTGTCCGGGCGGAAGCCGGCCTCCGCGAGCAGCCGCTCGACCAGGGCCTCGGCCCGGTCGAAGCCCTGCGCGGCCGAGACGTCGACGTCCATCGGGGCGCTCTCCTCGGCGAGGACCCGGTGGGCGAGGTTGCCGACCGCGACCCGCAGATGGGTGTGGCCGAAATCGATCCCCACCACGATGCCGGCGTCACCGCTGAGCGAGACACTGCGGGCGCGCCGTCCGCCGGAGGAGGTGTCGGCCACCACGACGGTGCCGCTCTCCTTCAGTTCTCGGACGATGTTGGACACCGTGGCCGCCGAGAGGCCGGTCCCTCGGGCGATCTCGGCCTGGGTCAGCGAGCCGGCCATCCGCACCGCGCGGAGCACCCGCTCCAGGTTGGCCCGGTGCAGCGAGGACTGCGAGCCCGGAGTGTCCGTCGACATGATCCACCCTCCCAAGGGGGCCGGGGACCCCTCCGCCGGGTGTCCCCTTTCAACTCCTGAAGCCTAGGGCCTGAATCCCGGTGAAGGCACGGGGGAGAGTCGGCGAAGAGCAGGTGAGGGAAGAAGGACCGCCGGGCGCGGGGGCGGAGCGGCGGCGGGCCTGCGAACCGGCCCCGGCCCAGGTCGGCGGGGCGGGCCGAGGGTTGACAGCACCGCAGGTCGGCGCGGGGGCGACCGGGAGCTACGGTTCCGGCGCCGGTCCGAAAACCGATCCCCCGTACGATGGTGCCCAATCTCACCCGTCCCGGCGGCCGCGGATGCGCGCCGCTCCCGGGACGATTCCAGACATGACGGGGCATCAGATGGCAGGGGATCACCCTACACCGGGGGCTGGCGAAGCTTCCGGCAGCGGTCCGGACAACCGGGGCGTCTCTCTCGGACGCCCGGCGGGCGGCGTCGACCCGGCGGCCGTGGCCGACCAGCAGACACAGCTCGACGGGGCCGCGGTCCCCGGTCAGGCCGCACCGCAGGCACCGGCCGCGCCGCCCGCACCGCCGGCCGGGGCACCGGGGGCCGCCGGGGCGTACGCGTACGCGCCCACCGCCCCCGCCTTCCCCTCGCAGAGCCCGGCGGGAGCCCCGCCGCAGGCCCCGCCGGTGGGCCCGTACGACCCCTCCCCCGGCCAGCCGCAGTTCGGCGCCCCGGCCGCGGGCCAGCAGTACGGGTACACCGCCCCGCCCGCCGACGCCGGCGCGGCCGGCTACGGCTACCCGCAGCAGGGCGGCGGCTACGGCTACCCGGGCGCCCCGGCTCCCGTGGCTCCGCCGAAGCGCAACCCGGTGATGGTCTGGGGCGGCATCATCGGCGGTGTGCTGGCGATCGCCATCGTCGCCGCGCTGATCGTGCTGTTCACCGACGACAACAAGAAGAAGGACGACCAGCCGACCGCCTCCGGCGGCACCACCGGCCAGGTCACCGGCGGGCCCAGCGGGGACGCCACCGCCACCGGCGGGACGGTCACCGCGCCGGCCACCGGCGGCGGCACCGGCGGCGCGACCACCGGCGGCGGTGGCGGCGGCAAGGCCGGCGCCTACAACCCGGCCTGGGCGGCCGACAAGCCGGCCAGCTCGGTCAGCGGCTCGACCCGGATGCTCGCCATCTGGGGCGCCGAGAAGGTCGCGGTGCGCGCCGACACCACCGGCATCCGCGCCGTCAACACCTCGGACGGCAAGGAGGCCTGGAACATCCCGGTGCCCTCCGGCGCCAAGGAGTTCTGCTCCGCCTCGTACAGCGCCAACTCCAAGCACATCGCCGCGATCGCGCTGAACACCGGTGACAGCGACTGCTCCACCATCGCCGCGGTCGACCTCACCACCGGCAAGCTGAGCTGGACCGTCAAGGTCGGGCAGAGCCGGATGAGCTCCCCCACCCTGACCGTCACCGACAAGGTGGTCGGCATCGGCGCCAACACGGCCGCCGCGGTCAACATCGCCGACGGCTCCGCGGCCTGGTCGTTCCAGCCGCGCGAGAAGGACTGCAGCGTCTACGGCACCGTCGCCGGCGCCCAGATCGTGGTCACCGACCGCTGCTACGGCCTCAACACCACCGTCAAGTCGCAGCTGGTCATCGTCGAGACGGACACCGGCAAGGTCGCCTCGCCCGCGCCGATCACCCTGGCCGGCAGCATCGAGCGGGTCGACAAGGTGCTCTCCGAGCAGCCGCTCGTGGTCGCGATGTCCAGCGGCCCGAACGGCGACTACGTGATGCCGTTCGACAAGACCAACAAGGCCGGCACCCAGATGCCCGTCAAGGAGCCCGGCTACGACAGCCTGCGGCTCAGCGGCCTGGGCGACGCCATCACGCAGAGCGTGGTCAGCGGCACCACCCTGTACGTGCAGACCAACCCGACCAAGCCCTCGGTCAACGCCTACGACCTGAACACCGGCAAGCGGATCTGGTCGACCGACGGCAAGGCCAAGGACGGCCTGCGGCTGGTCTCCGGCACGGACAAGGAGGGCAAGGTCCGGGTCGTCATGGACATGGGCTACGGCACCGACGCCAAGCTGGCGACGCTCGCCCCCGCCGACGGCGCCGTGAGCGAGCTCGGCACCATCGCGCTCGGCAAGGACTCCTCCTCCTTCAGCATCAGCCTGAGCAGCAACGAGTTCGTGCTGAACTCGGACGGCGCGCTGTACGGGTTCTCCCGCAGCAGCATGGACCCGCCGGTGTTCAAGTTCGTCAAGAAGTAACGGCACCCCCGGGCGGGGTGGTGCGGGCCCGACCGGCCCGCACCACCCCGCCCGCGGCGTACCCGGGAGTATTCCGCCGGAGGCCGCGGGCGGACATGGCAGGATGCCAGGCATCAGCCCGACAAAGGAGTCCTGCGAGTGCCCGGCACCAATCTGACCCGTGACGAGGCCCGCACCCGGGCCGACCTGCTGCACGTGGACGCGTACGAGATCGAGCTCGACCTGAGCTCGGCCCGAGAGGGGGGCACGTTCCGGTCCACGACCGTGGTCCGGTTCACCGCCACCACCCCCGGCGCGGCCACCTTCATCGACCTGGTCGCCCCGAGCGTCGAGGAGATCGTCCTCAACGGCGTACGGCTCGACAACAGCGCCTTCGCCGACAGCCGGATCGCGCTGCCGGACCTCGCCGCCGAGAACGAGCTGCGGGTGGTCGCCGACTGCGCCTACACCAACACCGGTGAGGGCCTGCACCTGTTCGTCGACCCGGTCGACGGCGAGACCTACCTGTACACCCAGTTCGAGGTGCCGGACGCCCGCCGGGTCTTCGCCTCCTTCGAGCAGCCCGACCTCAAGGCCGCGTTCGCCTTCACCGTGACCGCGCCCGCCAACTGGGTCGTGGTCTCCAACTCGCCCACCCCCGAACCGGAGGGCGAGGGCGACACCCGGGTCTGGCGCTTCGCGCCGACCGGCCGGATCTCCTCGTACATCACCGCGCTCGTCGCCGGCCCCTACGTCGGGGTCTTCGACAGCTACGAGAACGGCGAGCAGAAGGTGCCGCTGGGCATCTACTGCCGGCCCTCGCTGCGCGAGTTCCTGGACCCTGAGGCGATCTTCGAGGTCACCAAGCAGGGCTTCGACTACTTCCAGGAGAAGTTCGACTTCCCCTACCCGTTCGCCAAGTACGACCAGCTGTTCGTGCCGGAGTTCAACGCCGGCGCGATGGAGAACGCGGGCGCCGTCACCCTGCGCGACCAGTACGTGTTCCGGTCCAAGGTGACCGACGCCGCGTACGAGGCCCGCGCCGCGACGATCCTGCACGAGCTCGCCCACATGTGGTTCGGCGACCTCGTCACCATGGAGTGGTGGAACGACCTCTGGCTGAACGAGTCGTTCGCCACCTACGCCGAGGCGGTCTGCCAGGCCGAGGCGCCCGGCTCCCGGTGGCCCAACTCCTGGACCACCTTCGCCAACCAGATGAAGACCTGGGCGTACCGGCAGGACCAGTTGCCGTCCACCCACCCGATCATGGCCGAGATCAACGACCTGGAGGACGTCCAGGTCAACTTCGACGGCATCACCTACGCCAAGGGCGCCTCGGTGCTCAAGCAGCTGGTGGCCTACGTCGGCCAGGACGCCTTCTTCGAGGGCGTGCGCGCCTACTTCAAGCAGCACGCCTGGGGCAACACCCGGCTCGGCGACCTGCTCGGCGCCCTGGAGAAGGCCAGCGGCCGCGACCTCAAGTCCTGGTCCGCCGCCTGGCTGGAGACCGCCGGCATCAATGTGCTGCGCCCCGCGCTGACCCTCAACACGGACGGCGAGATCGAGTCCTTCGCCGTGCTCCAGAGCGCCCCGGCGCTCCCGGCCGGCGCCAAGGGCGAGGCCGTGCTGCGCCCGCACCGGATCGCCGTCGGCCTGTACGAGCTCAACGACGGCGCGCTGGTGCGCACCGACCGGATCGAGCTGGACGTCAACGGCCCGCGCACCGAGTTGCCGGAGCTGGTCGGCCGCCACCGCCCCGCGGTGATCCTGCTCAACGACGACGACCTCACCTACGCCAAGGTCCGCCTCGACGAGGACTCGCTGGCCGTCGTCACCGAGAACCTCGGCGGCTTCACCGAGGCGCTGCCGCGCGCGCTGTGCTGGGCCTCCGCCTGGGACATGACCCGCGACGGCGAGCTGGCCGCCCGCGACTACCTGACGCTCGCCCTCTCCGGCCTGCCCCGGGAGAGCGACATCGGCGTCGTCCAGTCGGTGCAGCGGCAGGTCAAGCTCGCGCTCGACGTCTACGCCGACCCGGACTGGCGCGAGCAGGGCCTGGCCCGCTGGGCCGAGGCCGCCGAGCAGGCGCTGCGCGACGCCGAGCCGGGCAGCGACCACCAGCTGGCCTGGGCCCGGGTGCTCGGCTCCGTCGCCCGGACCGACGGTCAGCTCGACCTGCTGACCGGGCTGCTGGACGGCGGCACCGTGATCCCCGGCCTGGCCGTGGACACCGAGCTGCGCTGGGTCCTGCTGGGCCGCCTCGCCGCGACCGGCCGGGCCGACGAGGCCGCGATCGAGGCCGAACTCGCCCGCGACAACACCGCGGCCGGCCAGGAGCACGCGGCCAGCTGCCGGGCGGCCCGCCCGACGGCCGAGGCCAAGGCGGCGGCCTGGGCCTCCGTGGTCGACTCGGACGAGCTCACCAACTACGTGCAGGCGGCGGTGATCGGCGGCTTCCAGCAGGCCGACCAGCGCGAGCTGCTGGCGCCGTACTCGGAGAAGTACTTCGCCGCGGTGAAGGGCGTCTGGGAGAGCCGCAGCCACGAGATCTCGCAGCAGATCATCGGCGGCCTGTACCCGGCGCTGCTGATCGGGCAGGGCACGCTGGACGCCACCGACGCCTGGCTGACCGCCGCGGAGCCGGCGCCGGCGCTGCGCCGTCAGATCGTCGAGGCGCGGGCCGGGGTGGAGCGGGCGCTCAAGGCGCAGGCCGTCGACCGGGCCGCCGGGGAGCGCTGACACCGGCGGGGTGCGTCCCCCTCCCGCGCGGAGGGGGACGCACCCCGTGCGGGGTCGCACCTCCCGCAGGAACGGAAACGCCCGAGGGGGCGCCGGACATCGTCCGGCGCCCCCTCGGGGTCTGTGCTGGGCTCCGTGGTGGAGGGCCCTCGGCTACTTCTTCTTGTCCTTGTTGCCGTACGGCATCGCGGCCAGGCCGCCGATGATCACGAAGGCCGCGATCGGGAGCAGCACGTACAGGCCGAGGGTCTGGGCGACGCTCAGGCCGCTACCCGGGTCGTCGCCGTCGTCCCGGGTGAGGGCCATGGCGGGCGACGACAGCAGCATCATCAGCGTGACCGTTGCGGTGACCGCGCCGGCTCGCAAAGCGTTCCTCTTGTCCACGGTGCCAACTTACCCGTGACTTACGCCGAGCCGCTCGGCGGGGTCGGCCTTTCGGGAGCCGGTCCGGGCCCGGCGGCCGGTCGGGCGCGCACGGAGCGCAGCAGGTCGGCGAGGGTCCGCGCGTCCGGGGCGGCCGCCAGGCCGTCCAGGGTGACCGGGCGCCCTGAGCCGTCCGCGACCGGCAGCCGCCAGTTCGGGTACTGGTCCCAGGTGCCGGGCAGGTTCTGCGGGCGCGGGTCGCCGACCACGTCCGGCAGCCAGACGCCGACCAGCTCGGCCGGGGTGTCCGCCAGGAACCGGTAGAGCGCGGCCGCCGACAGCGGCTCGTCCCCGGCCAGCAGGCCCAGCCGGAGCAGCTCGGCCCGCCAGTCGGCCAGCTCGGCGGCCGCCTCCGCCTGCTCCTCGCCGAGCGCGCGGGAGAGCAGGCCGAGCCGGTGGCGCAGCTCGACGTGCTCTCCGGAGAGCCGGGCCGCGGTGGACGGCAGGTCGTGCGTGGTCAGGGTGGCCAGGCTGCCCGGGCGCCAGCGCCCCGGGGGCAGGATCGCGCCCCCGCCCTGCCAGTCCCGCTCGAACCAGAGCACCGAGGTGCCCAGCACACCGCGCTCCGCCAGTTCCTCGCGCACCCCGGGCTCGACGGTGCCGAGGTCCTCGCCGACCACGGCGGCGCCGGCCCGGTGGGCCTCCAGGGCGAGCACCGCGAGCATCGCCTCCGCGTCGTAGCGGACGTAGACGCCCTCGGTCGGGGCGTGCCCGGCCGGGACCCACCAGAGCCGGAACAGGCCCATCACATGGTCGATCCGCAGGGCGCCGGCGTGCCGGGCGGCGGAGCGGATCAGCTCGGCGAAGGGCCCGTAGCCGACGGCGGCCAGCGCGTCCGGGCGCCAGGGCGGCAGGCCCCAGTCCTGGCCGTGCGCGTTGAAGGCGTCCGGCGGCGCGCCGACCGAGATCCCGGCGGCCAGGACGTCCTGGAGCGCCCAGGCGTCGGCGCCGTCCGGGTGGACGCCGACCGCGAGGTCGTGCACCAGGCCGACCGGCATGCCGGCGGTGCGGGCCGCCTGCTGGGCGCGGCCGAGCTGGCGGTCGACCTGCCAGGCGAGCCAGCGGTGGAAGGCGACCCGGTCGGCGAGTTCCTCGGCCTCGTGCCGGACGTGCGGGGAGTCGGGGTGGCGCAGGCCCTTCGGCCAGTGGTGGTGGTCGGCGCCGTGGCGCTCGGCCAGGGCGTTCCAGACCGCGTACCGCTCCAGCCACTCCCCCTCGCGGGCCCGGTAGGCGTCGAACGCGGCCGTGCGGACGGTGCCGTGCCCGTCCGCGTACCGGCGGTACGCGCCGTGCAGGAGCTCCAGGGCGCGGCGCTTGAGAGCCCAGACCTCGTCGCGGTCGATCAGGCCGTCGTGGACCTGTCTCTTATACACATCTCCAGCAGCTCGTCGGCCTCGGCGCGCTCCTCGCCGGCCAGGTAGGCGTACTCGGGCACCTCCTCGATACGCAGGTGGACCGGGTCGGCGAAGCGCCGGGAGGAGGGGCGGTAGGGGGACGGGTCGGAGGGCGTGGAGGGCAGGGCCGCGTGCAGCGGGTTGATCTGGACGAAGCCCGCGCCGAGGGAGCCCGCCCAGGTGGCGAGGTCCGCCAGGTCGGCGAGGTCGCCCATGCCCCAGGAGCGGTCGGAGAGGACGGAGTACAGCTGGGCGAGGAAGCCCCAGCCCCGGCCGGGGAGGGCGGGGAGGCGGTCGGGGGCGACGATCAGGTGCGCGGTGGCGGTGCGGTCCGCGGCCTCGGCGTGCAGGGTGTGCCGGCCGGGCGGGAGGTCGGCGGGCAGCCAGTGGGCGTGGCCGTTCGGGAGCCGCCATCGTTCGCCCTGCTCCAGGACGACGGTGAGCCGGGTGTCGGCGGGGAGGTCGAGCGCGGTGCGGCGGCCGGCCCGGGCGACCACGGTCGGGGGCAGCAGACGGGCCCGCTGCTCCGCCCGGTGGCGGGCGAGGGCCTCGCGGGCGGCGTCGGGGGTGGCGGCGGCCACGCCGAGCGCGGCGAGGACGGCGGCCAGGGTGCGGGCGCCGGCCGGCACCCCGCCGGGGCCGTGGCGGGTGTCCACCCCGTGGGCCTGCGCCAGCGCCACCAGCTCGGGCGGCGGCGGTGGCGCGTCCTGGGCCGGCACCTCCAGTGCGTCGGCTCCGTCACGGTCGAGATAAGCGGCCACTCGCGGCTCCTGCGATGTCTCGGCAACGCCCAGTCAGGACAGGCACAGTCCTACCCGGGTGACGCCCTGGTGACCCGGCGCGACACGACCGGGACTGGAACCGGGAGTCGACAGCAGCACCACGCACGCCGGGTCCAGGAGCACCACGCGCGGGTGAGTCTTTGACCCCGACCCCGCACGGACCGCGAGCGAGCCGAAGGGGCGCGCCGGTGCCGAAAGGGAGAAGCGAGGAGGCCGCGAGGTACGAGCGGCATTGGAGCG
>NZ_JZWY01000774.1:0-4154 GCF_000966955.1 Streptomyces sp. NRRL S-495 | reverse complement strand
AAGGGAGAAGCGAGGAGGCCGCGAGGTACGAGCGGCATTGGAGCGCCGACCGTCGGCACCGGACGTGAGCGCCCCGGAGGCGAGCCGAGCCCCAAAAATGAGCAGTGAACGAAGGGTTGCAGTCGCGGGTAAATCGGACAAAGTCGGCATACCCGTCGACGACGTTGACACCGTCAAACAGAGCTGGTGGGCTGTGCCGCGATGTGGTTCCGGCCTGGCTAGGAGGCTCCTGTGCAAGCCCGAGTGTCCGAGGTGGCCGGCCGGCGGTTCCGTCAGCAGCTGGAGCAGAGCCCGGCGCTGCGCGAGGTGCTCCAGCACCCGACGGCGATCGCGGCCCGCCGGGCCACCGCACGGACGTGCCGTCAACTGGCACCCAGGACGGCCGACCGGCTGATCGCCGACCTCAAGGGCACCTCGCCGCTGCTGCCTTCGGTCCGGGCCGAGCGCGCCCTGTCCGCCCGCCCGGGGGCGCCGAGCCGGCGGACCCTCCAGGTGGCGGCCACCCTGTCGGCGGCCGCCGTGGTCGGCGGTCTGCTGGTGAGCGGGCCGGCCGCGTACGCCGTGGCGCCCGGGTACACGCCGGGTCCGGATGTGGTGAGCACCGCGAGCGGTACTCCGCAGACCCCGCTCGGCAGTCTGGGTGACCCCCAGGTGTTCCCGCGTCCGCAGGAGCAGCGCGCGGCCGGGAAGCCGGTCACCGTGCCGGGTGCCGTCGCCCTGGTCACCGCGGCGAACGCGGACCCCGGCGCGGTGGCCGCGGTGCGGGAGGTCCTCGACATCGCCGGCGCGACCGCCGTGACCACGCTGCCGCAGCCGGCACCGCCGGTGGCCGGCTCGCTGGTGGTGTACGTCGGCGGACCCGCCGAGGGCGCGGGCGGCGACACCGACCGGATCCTGCGCGAACTCACCGTGGCGGCCGGCGGCAAGGACACCGCCGCGCCCACCACCGCCGGGCTGCCGTCCGGCGGCCATGTGCTGGCGGCCGGTCAGCTGCCGGTGGCCGGCGGCGGCAGCTACGGCGCGGTGGTGCTGGCCGGCGCCGACGCGGCCGGAACCTTCTACGCCGCGCAGTCGCTGCGCCAGCTGCTGGCGGCCGTCCCGGCGGACCAGGGCCAGGCGCCCGGTGCGGCCGGCCTCGGACTGCCCGGGATCGTGCTGCGCGACTGGCCGTCCGGCGCGCCGGTGCGCGGGACCGCCGAGGCGTTCTACGGCACCCCGTGGACGCAGCAGCAGCGGCTCGACCAGCTCGACTTCCTCGGCCGGTCGAAGCAGAACTTCTACCTCTACGCGCCGGGCGACGACCCGTACCGGCTGGCCCGCTGGCGGGACGCCTACCCGCAGGAGCGGGAGAACGACCTGCGCGCGCTGGGCGCCCGCGCCGCGCGCAACCATGTCACCCTCGGTTACGCGATCGACCCCGGGCAGTCCTTCTGCTTCAGTTCCGGGAAGGACGCGGACGCCCTGGTCGCCAAGCTGGACGGGCTGCGCAGGCTCGGCTTCTCGGCGTTCCAGCTGCAGTTCCTGGACGTGTCCTACGAGGAGTGGCACTGCTCCGACGACCGGTCCAAGTACGGCACCGGCCCGGCCGCGGCCGCGAAGGCGCAGGCGGAGCTGACCGCCAAGGTGCAGGACCGGCTGATCGCGCGGAACCCGGGCCTGGCGCCGCTGTCGGTCGTCCCCACCGAGTACCACCAGCAGGGCTCCAGCCCGTACCGGACGGCGCTGGCCGCCGCGCTGCCCTCCGGCGTGCAGGTGGCCTGGAGCGGCGTCGGGGTGATCCCGGAGCGGATCACCGGCACGCAGGTCGCGGACACCGGTGGCCTGTACGGGCACCCGCTGGTCACCATGGACAACTACCCGGTCAACGACGCCACCCCGGACCGGCTCTTCCTGGGCGCCTACACCGGCCGGGACAGCGAGGTGGCAACCAGGTCGGCCGTCATGCTGACCGGTGCGATGCGGCAGCCGGTGGCCTCCCGGATCGCGCTCTCCACGGCCGGCGACTTCGCCTGGAACCCGGCCGCCTACAAGCCGGAGGACTCCTGGCGGGCGGCGCTGCGCTCGCTGGCCGGTCCGACCGGCGCGACGGCCACGCCGACCGGGGAGACCCTGGCCGCGGTCACCGCGCTGGCCGGGAACAGCGTGTCCTCGCCGCTGGCCAAGCAGGAGTCCGGCTATCTGCTGCCGCTGATGGACCGGTTCTGGGCGTCCGCCGAGCCGACCTCGGGGGCGGCGCCGGACCTGGCGCGGCTGATCGAGTCGGCCGCCCCGCTGCGGGGGGCGTTCACCGCGATGGCCGGCGCCCAGCAGACCCTGGCCGCCGCCCAGGCCACCGCCCCGCTGGCCGCCGAGGCCGCGTCCTGGCTGGCGCCGCTGCGCGACTTCGGGCTCGCCGGACAGTCCGCCCTGGACATGCTGCTGGCCCAGCGCGGCGGCGACGGCGGGGCCGCCTGGAAGGCCCGGGTGGAGCTGACCAAGCTGCGCGAGCAGCTCGGCCAGAGCCCGGCGACGGTCGGCGCGGGCGTGCTCGGCCCGTTCCTGGAGCGGGCGCTGCAGGCGGCCGACACCTGGGCCGGGGTGCAGGGCGGCGGCATCACCGCGACCACCACCCTGGGCACCGCGCACGACCACCTGCCGGCGCTGATGGCCGACGGCGTCGCCGACACCTTCTACTGGAGCTCGGCGCCGCCGCAGCAGGGCGACTCGGTCGGCCTGGACCTCGGCGGCGGGCGCCCGGTCGGCACTGTCACCGTGCTGATGGGCTCCTGGGGCAGCGGCCCGGACGGGCAGAGCGCGCAGGACGACTACATCCGGGACGGCGTGCTGGAGTACTCCACCGGGGAGGGCGGCTGGAAGAAGCTGGCCTCGGTGAAGAACCAGAAGTCCGTCTCGGCCCAGGTGCCGGCCGGGACGGTGGTCCGGGCGGTGCGGCTGCGGGCCACCGCCGCGCAGAAGACCGCGGTCGCGGTGCGCGAGTTCTCGGTGACCGCGCCGGACGAGCTGCCGGCCAGTGTCTCCGGCGGCCCGGCCGCGCTGCCCGGCTCCTCGGCCGCCGCCGTGCTGGACGGCAACCCGGACACCGCCTACCGGGCGGCCACCGCGCCGACCGCGCAGGACGAGCCGCTGACGGTCGAGCTGGGCGCCGCCCGGCCGCTGGACCGGCTGACCGTGCTCACCGACCCGGGGGTGCGGGCCTCGGCGACCGTCGCGGTGCGGCACCCGGACGGCACCTGGACCGAGATCGGCGCCGTGCAGCCGGGGTGGAACGAGCTTGCGGCCGGCGGTCTGCCCGCCGACGCGTTCCGGCTGGCCTGGAAGCCGGGCGGGGAGCCGCCCGTGGTCAACCAGGTGATCCCCTGGTACGCGGACGCCCCGGCGGCCCGGCTGAGCCTGGCCGACGCCTCGGTGGACGCGGTGACCGGGGAGGCCGTGCCGGTGCAGGCCCGGGTCACCGTCGAGGCCGGCCGGCCGGAGGGGGTCACCGGGGAGCTGCGCACCGAGGTGCCGGCCGTCGCCAAGGGGCTGACCGTGGCGCCGGTGACCGGGGTGAGCGTGCCGCGCGGCGGCAAGGTCGGCGTGCCGCTGCTGGTCACCGCCGGGCCGGAGACGCCGTCCGGGACGTACCAGGTGCCGGTGGTGTTCGTGGCCGGCCAGACCACGGTCCGCCAGGTGCTCCAGGTGCATGTCGTGCCGCCGACCGGCGGTCCCGACCTGGCGATCACCGCGCAGGCCACCTCCTCGGGCGACGAGACCCCGAACTTCCCGGCCTCGGCGGTGGCCGACCAGGACCCGAAGAGCCGCTGGTCCTCGCCGGCGGCGGACGACGCCTGGGTGCAGCTGGAGCTGCCGAAGGCGACCCACCTGGGCTCGGCGGTGCTGCACTGGCAGGCCGCGTACGCCGCCGCGTACAAGATCCAGTCCTCGGCGGACGGGCGTTCCTGGACCACGGTCGCGACCGTCGGGGACGGCAGGGGCGGCAACGAGACGGTGCGCTTCGACGCGCCGGGCGCGAAGTTCCTGCGGATCCAGGGCGTGGCCAGGGCGACCAAGTACGGCTACTCGCTCTGGGGCGTCGAGCTGTACGCCGTCGCCCCGGTGGACGGCCAGCTGACGCCGCCGGTGACGCCTCCGGTCACCCCGCCGGTGACGCCGCC
>NZ_JZWY01000773.1:0-11854 GCF_000966955.1 Streptomyces sp. NRRL S-495 | reverse complement strand
CGGTGACGCCGCCGACCGGGCAGCCGGGCGGCGGCCAGCAGTCGGGCGGCCAGACCGACGGTCCGGGGGGCGGGACGGCGACCACGCCGCCGGCCGTGCCGACCCCCTCGGCCTCCCCGACCGGGCCGACCCCCTCCCCGACCGCCACGGGCGCGGGTGGCGGTGCCGGTGCCGGTGCCGGCACTCCGAGCGGCAGTCCGACCGGTTCGCGGCCGAAGCCCTAGCTGTTCCGTCCCGTCGCGGCCGAAGCCCTAGCTGTTCCGTCCCGCACGAGGGCGAACGGCGGGCCGCCGCGCTCCCCGGTGCGGGGTGCGCGGCGGCCCATGAGGCGTACCGGGAATATGACGGGCAAGCCCTTGTGGTGCGGACTCAGGCGGAGAGCGGTTCCGAGTGCTCACCGCGGCGGACGGGGGCGGGGTGGCCGGCGTGGGCCCGGCCGAGTGGGACCGGGTGGGCCGGGTCGGTATGGTCGTGGTGTTCGTACTCGCCCCACTGCGGGGCGCGCAGCTGGTCGTTCCCGCCGTACGGCTCCAGGTAGGGCCGCCAGCGCGGGTCCTTGATCCCGGTGCCGATGATCCGCCAGGCCAGGCCGCTGGGCGGCGCGGGTGGTCGTTTCATCCGCCAGCCGAGTTCGGTGAGGTGGCGGTCGGCCTTGGTGTGGTTGCAGCGGCGGCAGGCCGCCACCACGTTGTCCCAGCGGTGCTGGCCTCCCCGGCTGCGCGGGATGACGTGGTCGACGCTGGTGGCGGCGGCCCCGCAGTAGACACAACGACCGTGGTCGCGGGCGAACAGCGCCCGGCGGGTGAGCGGGACCGGCCCGCAGAACGGGACCCGGACGAAGCGGGTCAGTCGGACGACGGACGGCGCCGGAAGGGCGCTGGTGGCGCTGTGCAGAGTGACCCCCGAGTCCTCCAGGCTGACCGCCTTGTGATTGAGGACGAGGATGAGTGCGCGGCGCATCGATACGACGCCGAGTGGCTCGTAGGACGCGTTGAGGACCAGGACATGCGGCACGGATGCCTCCTTGGACGCCTGCGGCGCGTGGCTCGCGCCGGGACGAGCGGTTCGATCACGCAACGGGTGCGTGATCCACCCCAGTGTCGCCTTACGCCTTTGTACGGCGCCACCACTCCTGTGTAACGGACCGGATGTGAACTCCGGGTGTGGGTTCTGTCATACCCGGTATGCCCGGGGGAAGCGCGAGTTGCACTCCGGTGCCCCTCCGGGGTGTCGCCGGGGCGCCGACGGGCTGTCGCTGGGCCAGGTGGAGCAGCGCGGAACGCGGCGTGCGGGGCGTTGACGGGGCGTCCGGAGGGGTGCGCACGCCCTGCGGCGGGCCGGCCCGGCCCGTTCGGCGTGTCAAGCCCGCGGTCGGACGGCGGCTAGGGTAGGCAGACGGTCCGCAGGCCAGGGGCGTGCCAACCCCGGGTGGGCACCGCGGCGGCGGACCGGGTCACGACCCCTGCAGGAAGGTCCCGCACGTGTTCCGCTCCGGTGTCGCCGGCCTCCTCGCCGACGCGTCCACCACGACGCCGGCCTCGACGCCCGCGCCGTCCCCGACTCCCACGGCCCCGGAGTTGCCGGACCTCAGAATCCCGACCAGCGCGCAGGAGGTCTCCGACACCACCCGGCAGGCCGCCAGCTGGTTCGACTCGCACTGGCAGGACTGGCTGGCGAGCGGCGTCCGGATCGTCTTCATCATCGTGCTGGCCCTGGTGCTGCGGGCGATGGTGCGCAAGGTGATCACCCAGCTGATAACGCGGATGGTGCGGCCGGGCGAGAACGAGGACGAGCCCAGCCGGCTGGGCGGGCTGCTGGCCAACACCGGGGTGGTCAACCCCGAGCGGCGCCAGCAGCGGGCCGAGGCGATCGGCTCGGTGCTGCGCAGCGTCGCGTCCTTCTCGATCCTGGGCACGGCGGCGCTGATGGTGCTGTCCGCGCTCGGGGTGAACCTGGCGCCGCTGCTGGCGAGCGCCGGTGTGGCCGGTGTGGCGATCGGTTTCGGCGCCCGCAACCTGGTCACCGACTTCCTCTCCGGGGTCTTCATGATCATGGAGGACCAGTACGGCGTCGGCGACGAGATCGACACCGGGGTGGCCACCGGCACGGTGCTGGAGGTCGGCCTGCGGGTGACCAAGCTGCGCGGCGCGGGTGGCGAGATCTGGTACATCCGCAACGGCGAGGTGAAGCGCATCGCCAATATGAGCCAGGGCTGGTCGACCGCCTCGGTGGACGTCCAGGTCGGCTACAAGGAGGACCTGGAGCGGGTCGAGGCGCTGATCAAGGACACCGCGGAGACGCTGGCCAAGGAGTCGCCGTTCGACGAGCTGGTCTGGGCGCCGTTCTCGGTGCTGGGCGTGGAGTCGGTCGCGGCGGACTCGGTGGTGCTGCGGGTCGAGGCGCGGACCGCCCCCGGCAAGTCGCTGAGCGTGGGGCGGGCGCTGCGCCAGCGGCTCAAGGAGGTCTTCGACGAGGCCGGGATCAAGGTCAAGGAGGAGGTCGCGCCGGCCGTCGCCGCGGGCGCGGCCGCCGGGACGGCCGCCGCGATGGTGCTGAGCACGGCCGCGGCGCCGGCGCCGGGCACCGACCCGGCCCCGCCGTCCGCGCTGGCCGACCCGTCCTCGGCGGGCTACAAGGCGGCGACGCCGATCCCGGCGCCACCGTCCGCACCGGTCGACCCGACCAGGGCTCCCTGACCTCGGGCGCAACGCCACCTGGGCCCCGTCCCCGAGCCGCTCGGGGACGGGGCTCCGCACTGCCCGGGGGCGGGGTGTCAGGCCCTAGGTGCCGCTGCCGCGGCACCGCCGAGCAGCAGTTCGACCCGGTCGAGTGCCGCCTGCGTCGACTCGACCAGCTCGGTGTTCCCCTTGGCGATCCGCAGCTCCAGGGCCTCCTGCAGGTGGCTCCTGGCCTCCGCGAGGTCGCCGCGCTCCATCAGGTGCTTGCCGGTGTGCTGGAGCGCGAAGTCGAGGAGTTCCGGGTGCCGGCTTCGCGCGGTGTTCAGCGCGCTGCGGTAGAGCGCGTCCGCCGCCTGCACGTCACCGGCGTAGCGGTGCGCGTCCGCCAGGTTGAGCCCGGTGGCGACGACCGCTCCGGTGCTGCCGATCGCCGTGGCGAGGTCGAGCGACTGCCGGAGGAACGTGCGGGCGTCCTCATGGTGGCCCAGGCACATCTCGCCGAGGCCGATCCATCTCGTCAGGGCCCGGGTACGCGCGGGGTCGGTCTCCTCGGGCGAGGCCCGCAGTTCCTCACGCAGTCGGCCGACCGCGGCGGCCAGCTCGTTCCGGTCGGTGGGGACCATACGCAGGCTGTCGTCCTGCGTGATGAGGTGCTGGAGCACTTGACCCTCCCTCGTTCGGTTCTGCTCAGCGTGGCACTGCGGCTCGTCGGTCTGCTGACGCACATCGGCCCTACCGCGAATTCCGTCGCCGCTTCGGCCGCGCCGAAGCGGCGACGGGCGGGGTTTCGCAGTGCCCGGAGGCCGTCCGGTAACGAGTCGGCATCCTCCGTGCGAAGGGCCATTGACACTCCGCTGACGGGGCCCGTACGGTCCTGTCCCAAGCGACTGGAAAGTTTCCTAACAGTTCGCCGCTGGTCCGACCGGAATACCGGCCGCCCCGAGGAGGAGGATCGTCGCGTGACCAGAAGCCACACCAAGGCCCCCCTCGCCGGCACTCCCAGCCTGCTGCGGGCCATCAACGACCGCGCCGCGCTCGAACTGCTGCTGGCGAACGGACCGCTCTCCCGCACCCAGATCGGCACTCTCACCGGGCTCTCCAAGCCGACCGCCTCCCAGCTGCTGGCCCGGCTGGAGGCGGCCGGGCTGGTGCTGCCGGTGGGGACCACGGCCGGCGGGCCGGGGCCCAACGCGCAGCTGTACCAGGTGAATCCCGCCGCCGGTTACGTCGCCGGACTGGACGTCACCAACAGCCACGTCCGGGTCGCGGTCGCCGACATCAGCGGCACCACCCTCTCCGAGCACGTCGTCCCCACCAAGGGCTGGCAGGCCGCCGCGACCGTGCCCCGGGTGGCCGCCGCGGTCGCCGAGGCGGTCCGCGCCGCCGGGCTGGCCGAGGACGCGCTGCACACCGTGGTGATCGGCGTCGGCGGCGCGCCCGACCCGGTCACCGGCAAGCTGCGCTACGCCTCGCACCTGCCCGGCTGGCACGCGCCCCGGCTGGTCGAGGGGCTGGCCGAGGCGATCGGCGCGCCGGTGACGATCGAGAACGACGTGAACCTCGCCGCCGTCGCGGAGCAGTCCTCCGGCGCGGCCGGCGGCTTCGAGGACTTCGTGCTGCTGTGGGCGGGCGAGGGCACCGGCGCCGCGATCGTGATCGCCGGCCGGCTGCACCGCGGCTTCACCGGCGGCGCCGGGGAGGTCGGCTACATGCCGGTGCCCGGCTCGCCGGTCCGGGACGTCCGCCGGCGCAACTCCGGCGGGTTCCAGGAACTGGTCGGCGCCCCCGCCGTCCGGGCCCTGGCCAAGGAGCACGGGTTCGCCGCGCCGACCGCCGAGGAGGCGGTCGCCCGGGCCCTCGCCACCCCGGGCACGGGAGACGCCTTCCTCACCGAACTGGCCGTCCGGCTGGCCGTGGGCCTGGCCGTGATCGTCGCCGTCGTCGACCCCCGGCTGGTGGTGCTCTCCGGCGGGGTCCCGACCGCCGGCGGCGAACGGCTGCGGGCCCTGGTCGAGGAGGAGCTGGCCAGGATCTCGCCCGCCCGGCCCGAGGTCCGGGGCAGCGCGCTGACCGGCTCACCCGTCCTGATCGGCGCGCTGGCCCGCGCGCTGGCCGCCGCCCGCGAGGCGGTCTTCTCGACCCACTGACGTCCGACACACAGCCCGACGCACCGCCCCAGGCCCGACGCACAGCCTGCACCGCTCGACCCTGCACCCACCTCTCCCCATCCCGAACGCGGGACCCGAGGCAATGACGCCTGCCCGCGGCACCCCCAGGAGGACCTCGAAGTGCAATCCACCACCTCCCCCGCCCGCAGAAGCCGCCGGACGCTCGCCGCGGTCACCGGCAGCGCCGTCCTCGCCCTGCTCGCCACCGCCTGCACCGGCAGCAGCGACGGCGGCGGCAGCGACGACTCCGCCAGTGGCAAGGACGTCACGATCACCTTCTGGCACGGCTGGAGCCAGGACTCCGAGGTGAAGGCGATCAACGACAACATCGCCGCCTTCGAGAAGGCCCACCCCAACATCCACGTCAAGGCCGTCGGCAACATCGCCGACGACAAGGTCAACCAGGCCCTGCGGGCCGGCGGCGACGACGCCCCCGACGTGGTGTCCTCCTTCACCACCAACAACGTCGGCATGTTCTGTTCGACCAAGGCCTTCGTCGACCTCAAGCCGCTGCTGGCCAAGGACGGCATCGACGCTGCCAAGACCTTCCCGGCCGCGATGCTCAACTACACGCAGTTCCAGGGCAACCAGTGCTCCCTGCCGCTGCTCGGCGACGCCTTCGGCCTGTACTACAACAAGAAGGCCTTCGCCGACGCGGGCATCGCCGCCCCGCCGAAGACCTTCACCGAGTTCGCCGAGGTCGCCAACAAGCTCACCGTCCCCGAGGGCGACGGCTACAAGCAGCTCGGCTTCATGCCGCTCTACCACGGCTACGAGTCGACCACCGAGCACTTCCTCGGCCAGTACGGCCCCACCTACTTCGACCCCGCCGGCAAGTCCACCGTCGCCACCGACCCGAAGGTCGCCGCGATGATGAAGTGGCAGAAGAGCATGGTCGACAAGCTCGGCGGCTACGACAAGCTGGAGAAGTACCGCGCCACCTTCGGCGAGGAGTTCAGCGCCAAGAACCCGTTCCACACCGGCCAGGTCGCGATGGCCATCGACGGCGAGTGGCGCACCGCCTCGCTCGCCACCGACAAGCCGGACTTCGAGTGGGCCACCGCCCCGTTCCCGGTGCCGGACGACCAGCAGGACACCTACGGCCGCGGCTACCAGACCGGCACCATCGTCGGCATCGCCAGCACCAGCAAGAAGCAGGCCGCCGCCTGGGAGTTCGTGAAGTTCCTGACCACCGACACCGACGCGGTCGTCTCCTTCGCCAACGCGATCCACAACGTGCCGAGCACCTTCGCCGCGCTGGAGTCGCCGAAGCTGATCGCCGACGAGAACTTCAAGACCTTCGTGAACATCGCCAAGCACGCCAGCTCCGGCACCACGCCGGCCGTGGTCAACGGCGGCGGCTACCTGGTCTCCGTGCAGAACCTCGGCTACGACTACGAGTCCGGCAAGCAGACCGACCTCACGGCCGGCCTCACCGCCACCGCCAAGGAGATCGACGCCGCCATCGCCCAGGCCAAGTAGCGCGCACCCCGCACGCCCGGCCCGTCCTCGGAGCTCCCATGTCACTCGCGTCCGCCACCCGCAAGGGGGCCGGAAGCGCCGCCCCGGCGGCCCGCACCCTCGCCTTCCTCTCCCCCTGGCTGATCGGCTTCAGCGTCTTCTTCCTGTACCCGCTGATCTCGACGATCTACTTCTCGTTCACCAAGTACAACGGCTTCGGCTCGCCCACCTTCACCGGCCTGAAGAACTGGGACTACGTCTTCAACGACCTCCCGGCGTTCTGGCAGGGCCTGCGCAACACCCTGTGGCTGGTCGTCGTCATGGTGAGCCTGCGGGTGGCGTTCGGTCTCGGCATCGGGATGCTGATCACCAAGATCAAGTCCGGGGTCGGCTTCTTCCGGACCGCCTTCTACCTGCCGTACCTGGCCCCGCCGGTGGCCGCCACCGTCGCCTTCGCCTTCCTGCTCAACCCCGGCACCGGCCCGGTGAACCACTTCCTCGGCGAGATCGGGCTGCCGCAGCCCGGCTGGTTCGCCGACCCGAACTGGTCGAAGCCCGCGCTCACCCTGCTCGCCATGTGGGGCGTCGGCGACCTGATGGTCATCTTCATGGCGTCCCTGCTGGACGTCCCGAAGGAGCAGTACGAGGCCGCCGAGCTCGACGGGGCCGGCCCGTTCCAGCGGTTCCGCTACGTCACCCTGCCGAACATCTCGCCGATCATCATGTTCGCGGTGGTCACCGGCGTCATCCAGACCATGCAGTACTACACGCAGGCCTTCGTCGCCGGGAGGGTCGCCGCCGGCAACGCGGGCAACTCCGGCCAGCAGTTCGAGCCCGGCTACCCGAACGGCTCCACCTGGACCCTGCCGCAGATGGTCTACAACCTCGGCTTCCAGCGCTTCAACTACGGCGCGGCGTGCGTCGTGGCCCTGGTGCTGTTCGTCATCTCGATGGCCGTGACCTCGGTGCTGATGCGCCGCAAGTCCGGCTTCATGGCCAGCGACGACTAGCGGCCCAGTGAGGACACGATCATGACTCTCAGCTCGACCCTCCCCTCCGAGGCACCCGGGAAGCGGACCGGCCGGGGCGTCACCCGCGGCCCCGTCACCGCCGCCGAGCGGGTCGCCCGCCGGCGCGCGCTGCTCAACTGGGTGGCCGTCCACTCGCTGGCGATCGCCGCCGGCCTCTTCTTCCTGCTGCCGTTCGTCTTCGTCTTCCTCACCTCGGTGATGACCGACAGCCAGGCACTCACCACCGACTACTGGCCCACCTCCTGGAACTGGGGCAACTACGGCAAGGTCTGGAACACCCCCGGCTTCCTCACCTGGTGGCGCAACACCCTGCTCTACGCGCTCGCCGGCACCCTGCTGACCGTCGTCTCCAGCCTGCCGGTCGCCTACGCCCTCGCGAAGTTCCGCTTCCGCGGCCGCAACCTGGCGATGATGGCGGTCATCTCGATGATGATGCTGCCGCCGCAGGTCACCATCATCCCGATGTACCTGTTCTGGGCGAAGCAGCTGGGCCTCGGCGGCTCGCTCTGGCCGCTGATCATCCCGATGGCCTTCGGCGACGCCTTCTCGATCTTCCTGCTGCGGCAGTTCCTGCTGACCATCCCCAAGGAGTACATCGAGGCGGCCCGGATCGACGGCTGCGGCGAACTGCGCACCCTGCTGCGGGTGGTCCTGCCGATGGCCAAGCCGGCCATCGCCGCCGTCGCGCTGTTCCAGTTCTTCTACTGCTGGAACGACTACTTCGGCCCGCAGATCTACGCCAGCAGCAACCACGACGCCTGGACCCTCTCCTACGGACTGGAGTCCTTCAAGGGCGCCCACCACACCAACTGGAACCTCACCATGGCCGCCACCCTGCTGGTGATGGCCCCGGTGATCGTCCTCTTCTTCTTCGCACAGAAGGCCTTCATCGAAGGCGTGACACTGACAGGGGTCAAGGGCTGATGTCCGCACTCAAACTGGCCATCATCGGCGGCGGTTCGACGTACACCCCGGAGAGCTGATCGACGGCTTCGCCAGGCTCCGCGACACCCTGCCGATCGGCGAACTCGTCCTCGTCGACCCGGCCGCCGACCGGCTGGAGCTGATCGGCGGGCTGGCCCGGCGGATCTTCGCCAAGCAGGGCCACGGCGCGGTCGTCACCACGACCACCGACATCGAGGCCGGCGTCGCGGACGCCGACGCGGTGCTGCTGCAGTTGCGGGTCGGCGGACAGGCCGCCCGCAACCAGGACGAGACCTGGCCGCTGGAGTGCGGTTGCGTCGGCCAGGAGACCACCGGCGCGGGCGGCCTCGCCAAGGCGCTGCGCACCGTCCCGGTGGTGCTCGACATCGCCGAGAAGGTCCGCCGCGCCAACCCGGACGCCTGGATCGTCGACTTCACCAACCCGGTCGGCATCGTCACCCGCGCGCTGCGGGAGGCCGGCCACAAGGCCGTCGGCCTGTGCAACGTGGCGATCGGCTTCCAGCGCCGCTTCGCCAAGCACCTCGGCGTCGACCCGGAGCTGGTCCGGCTCGACCACGTCGGCCTGAACCACCTCAGCTGGGAGCGCGGCGTCACCCTGCTGGACGCGCCCGGCGCGACCGGCGGCCGGGAGGTGCTGCCGGAGCTGCTGGCCGGTTTCGGCAAGGAGATCGCCGACGACATCCGGCTGCCGCAGCGGGTGGTCGAGCGGCTCGGCGTCGTGCCGTCCTACTACCTGCGGTACTTCTACCAGCACGACCTGGTGGTGGAGGAGCTGAAGGTCAAGGGCTCCCGGGCCGCCGAGGTCGCCGAGATCGAGCGGCAGCTGCTGGAGCTGTACGCCGACCCGGCCCTCGACACCAAGCCGGAGCTGCTCGACCGGCGCGGTGGCGCGTTCTACTCCGAGGCCGCGGTGCAGCTCATCGCCGCGCTGCTCGGCACCGGCGGCGGGACCTCGGTGCAGGTGGTGAACACCCGCAACGACGGAGTACTGCCGTTCCTGCCCGACGACGCCGTGATCGAGGTGCCGGCCGAGGTCGACGCGGCGGGCGTGCGCCCGCTGCCGCAGCGCCCGCTGGAGCCGCTGTACGCCGGCCTGGTCGCCGCCGTCACCTCCTACGAGCACCTGGCCCTGGACGCCGCCCTGCGCGGCGGTCGCGACCGGGTCTTCGACGCACTGCTCGCCCACCCGCTGGTCGGCCAGATCGAACTCGCCGACCGGCTCACGGACCGGCTGCTCGCCCACAACCGCGAGCACCTCGCCTGGGCCTGACCCGCCCGGCCTCCGCGCCGGTCCCGTCCCGGCGCCGGACGGGCCCCCGGACCCCCGGCCCGCACCCCGTGGGGGGAGTGCGGGCCGGGCCACCGGCGGCCCGGCGGCCGGCGCCCGGCGGACGCCGGAAGGAGAAGCCATCCCCGGCCGGGAAAGACCCCCGGCCGGGCCACGTACGACGAGCCGCGGGGACCCGATGACCCACCAGCCCGAACCACACCTGCCCGGCGTCCTCGCCATCGACGCCGGCAACTCCAAGACCGACGTCGCCCTCGTCGGCGCCGACGGCCGTGTCCTCGGCTCCGCCCGGGGCGGCGGCTTCACACCGCAGAAGACCGGTGGCGTCGCCGCCGTGGCCGGCCTCGCCCCGCTGGTCGAGGAGGCCGCCGCGGCCGCCGGGCTGACCGGCTGGACCGGCCCGCTGACCAGCCACGTCAGCGCCTGCCTGGCCAACGCCGACCTCCCGGTCGAGGAGGAGGGCCTGCGCGTGGCGCTGGAGTCCCACCCCTGGGGCGTCAGCAACAGCGTGGTCAACGACACCTTCGGCCTGCTGCGGGCCGGCACCGACGGCCCGCGCGGGGTCGCCGTCGTCTGCGGCGCCGGCATCAACTGCGTCGGACTGCTGCCGGACGGCCGCACCGCCCGCTTCCCCGCCCTCGGCGAACTCACCGGCGACTGGGGCGGCGGCTCCGGCCTGGCCGTCAGCAGCATGTGGCACGCGGTCCGCGCGGAGGACGGGCGCGGCGGGCCGACCGCGCTCGCGCCCGCGATCGCCGAGCACTTCGGCCTGCCCAGCGCCGTCGCCGTCGCCGAGGCCGTCCACCTCGGGCACCTGCCGTTCGCCCGGCTGCACGAGATCGTGCGGGTGCTGTTCGCGGTCGCCGGGGAGGGCGACCGGGCGGCACTGGAGCTGATCGACCGGCAGGCCGACGAGATCGCCCGGCTCGCGCTGGTCGCCCTGCGCCGCCTCGACCTGCTGGACACGCCGACCCCGGTGGTGCTCGGCGGCGGAGTGCTGGCCGCCCGGCAGTCGCTGCTGCTGGACAACCTGACCGCCCGCCTGGCGCGGGAGGCGCCGCTCGCGGAGCCCCGGGTGGTCGTCGCGCCGCCGGTGCTGGGCGCGGTCCTGCTCGGCCTGGACCACCTGCGGGCCGGGCCGCAGGCGCAGGAGCGGGCGCGGCGGGCCTACGACCCGGCGCACCCGGTGGCGGCGTAGCCGCGCTCGCCCGCTCCCCGTCCTCCGCTCCCCCGCTCCCCCGCTCTCCGCCCTCTGTCCTCCGCCCCCGCCGGGCCCGCACGCCCGGCGGGGGCGGTCGTGCGTCCGGGAGGGAAACAGTGGGGGGCGGTGGCCGGCGGAGACGGTGGAGCGGGAGCGCCACCCCGACAGCACTTTGCAAAGTGCTGTCGGGACTTTGCAAAGTGCTCCGGGGCGGTGGTGGCGGTGAAGCGGAACCGGTCGGACGGATTCCACGTGTACGCGGGTGTCTCGTCCGGTCACGTTCCTGGAAGACTCATCCCCATGACCGCGCCCCGCCGCCTCCTCCTCGCCGTGCTGCTCTGCTGCGCCGTCACCACCGGCCTGTCCGCCTGCACCCCGATCGACGAGGACCCGACACTGGCGATGTCCTCGGACGAGGTCGGCGACGCCTACGACGCCGAGGACACCGACGACATCGAAGACCCCGGGGAGGGCGGCTACCCGGACGCCGAGGAGTACTGGTCGGCCCCCGAGGCCGGGGCCGACCTCGACCTCGCCTCCCCCGCCGTCTCCCCCACGGCTTGCACGACGGGGGCCGGGCACCGGGTGGTCAAGGTCCTCGACGTCCGGGACGGCCGGCTGAGCGTCCGCCCGGTGCCGCCCGGCTGCCACCCCGACGCCGAACCGGTCGACCTCGCCCTGGCGGCACACGCCACCGCCACCCTGGTCGACCTCCCGCACGACGAGCCGGCCAAGGAGGTCCAGTTGCCCGTCCTCCTGGACCACCTCGACACCTGTCTGTCCGGCGGCGAGCCCGAGCTCCCCTACGCCTGCTACGGCGACACCTACGACCTGGTCGTGGACGCCCGCGGCCGGATCACCCGGATCCGGGAGCTGCGGGCGTCCTCCTGAGCCGTCCCGCGTGGGTGGCGGCACCGGCCCCTTTCGACGGCGCGGCTTGACCTCACGTGCGGTTGAGGTTGTCGGATGGTTCGTGACCGGTTCGAGCCACGCGGTCGATGCCCAGTCAGCGGCGTGGTCCTGGACCGGTCCCGGGGGCTGCCTCCGATCCTGCGATCGTGCCAGGAGGCGGCCCCCTCTCC
>NZ_JZWY01000772.1:0-11901 GCF_000966955.1 Streptomyces sp. NRRL S-495 | reverse complement strand
GGCGTCGGGGTTCGTCTCGGCCAGGGCGCGGCGAATGGCGACGGATTCTTCGACGGCGGCCAGACCCTCCGCCTGTCGGCCCTCCTCGCCCAATCGGATGGAAACGCTGTTGAGCGCGCTGGCCAGGTGAGGGAGGTAGGCGTCGCGGTTCGCCTCGACCAAGGCACGGTAGCGGTGGGTGATGGTCCAGGCGAGGCGGGTGGCGGTGCTTGCGAGGCGCTGGCTGCTGTTGGGGAACTGGTTGTGGAGTCGAGTGAGGGCGTCGAGGGTGGTTGCGGGGCTTGTGGTGATGGCTTCGAGGGCATTGGTGAGGGGTTTGGGGTGGTCGGTGCGGGTGGCGGTGGTGATGATGTGTGCGCCGAGTTGCCGGTGGTGGCGGATGCAGAGGTCGGTGAGGTGGGTGTCGAGGCGGCCCTGGAAGACGGGGTGGGTGGCTGCCCGGGTGTAAACGGTGAGGAGTTGCCCGGCCCGGGTTTCGTCGGCGCCGTCGAGGAGTTGGTCGGCGAGGCGAGGTTCGGTTTCGAGGACACGGCCGGTGTGGCGTTCAGCGAGCCGGTCGGGCTGCAGGGTGCCCCAGGGCGGCCCTCCCGGCGATCCGGTGGCGGGATAGAGGGCAGCAACCCAGGTGGTGACCTGGTTGCGGCGGTCGCGGGGCTGGTCGGCGAGCGCGGGCATACGTTGCCAGAGCAGGTCGGCCTGATCACGGTCGCCGGCGCCGGTGAGGTGAGCCGCGGCGAGCGCGGCCTCCAGGGTGTCCATGCTGAGGGCGGGGGTGAGGCCGAAGGAGATTGCGCTGCTGTGCCAGTAGCGGTTCTCGTGGCCGAGCAGCCGGTCCTCCACGTCCTGTGCGTCCTCGTCCTCGGTGCGGTCCGCAGGTTCGGCGTGCGCGGTATCAAGGAGGTCGGCGAGGGCGGTCATGTGGAGGGTGAGCGCGTTGCCGTAAGCACTGTCCCGGGCCAGCTGTCGCGGTGGCGTCAGGGCTGCGGCAGCCACCGTCCAGTCGTGTCCGGCCGTGTCCGGAACGATCGTCAGCGCGGTGGCGAGGGCGTGGGCGGCGTCGCGGTAGTGGCCGGCGCGACGGTCCGGGTCTTCCTCCAGGGGGGTGAGGCGGCGGGTGCGGGCGGCGGCGAGGAGTTCCTCGGCCTGTCGGCTTCCCTCGCGGGCCTGCTGCCACCAGTCGCCGGCGGTGCGGGCCAGGAGCAGGAGCTTGAACGGGCTGGTTCCGGGGTGCTCGGTGGCGGCGTCGACGAGGGCGCCGAGTTGTTCGGGGCGGGTCTCGGCGTTGTCGACGACGGCCGCCCGCCGAAGTTCCAACAGCTGCTCGGGCCTGGCACCGGTACGCGGCCACAGCACCGTCCAGCCGGTGGCGGTGAGCTGTCGGCCGAGGTGGTGGGCGAGGCGGGTCTTGCCCTGCCCGCCGGGGCCGTGCAGCAGCCACGCCCCGAACCCGTCGAGCCAGCACCACGCCTCCAGGTCGGCGAGCAGGGCCTCCCGGCCGTGGAAGGGGACGGTCTGGCGGCCGGCCTCCAGCAGGGCGGCCGGTGTCACCGGGGGGCGCCGGGTGGCGGGGTTGCCGGTGGGGTCGGCGATGTCCTGGAACTCCACCGCCGCCAGCCCTGCCGCCCAGCCGCCACCGTGCTCCGCGAGAGCGGTGCGGAAGGCGGGGTCGTGGTGGAGGACGTAGGAGGGGACGACGTTGAGCCGGCCGTGGCCGGAGTGGGCACGGTCGGAGGCGACGACGCCGGTCAGGTAGCGGTCGCAGAACACCGCCGCCCCCGACAGGCCCGACCACGGCGACGTCCCGTCACCCGGCCACCCGGCGCCGGTGGTGCGCAGGTCCATGACGTACTGGTTGCCGACGAAGCCGCTGCCCGGGTTCACCTCCCCGCGCAGCTGCGCGGCCTCCACGGGGCGGCCTTCGCGCTGGGCCTCGTCCGGGACACCCCAGGTCTCGCACGGTGTGCCGGGGCGTTTCGTGTCCGGGCGCCCCCACACGACCGGTGCGGTCGGTGGCCGCCAGTGCGGTGAGTCGTCGACGAGGACGAGCGCGGCGTCGTCCCGCCCGCCCGGCGTCCCCGCCCATACCACCGTCCCACCCGCATCGGCGCCGGCAGCCGGGGGGAAGACCTTCACCCGGGTTCCGACCGGTCCGGTGACGTGCGCGGAGGTCAGGACCAGTCGGCCGCCGACCGCGTACCCCGAGCCCGGCCCGGCGCCTTTCGGCCCGGTAACCCCGGCCACCCTCAACTGCTCCACGCCCGCCCCCTGCCCGCCCCTGCCGTGCGCCGGACCGCGCCCCGGTCAGTCCGGAATGCGCCCCGACACGTCGCCTGGCCCGTCGGGGCGTTCCTGCGCGGAGTGGACGAGCAGGTCGCCTCCGTCGGGGCGCTTGGGGGTGAGGGTGAAGGAGACGCGGTGGGTGCGGGCACGGGCGACACCTGCCTCCGTCTCGGCGCCCACCGCGAACAGCTTGAAGCCGGCCTTGGCCTTCGCGTCGACTCGCAGCTCGACCTCGAACTCCATCTCCACGGGCCCGACCGCGAACACCACCTGCGGGTCGTCACCCACCCGTGCGGCGGCTTCGAGCAATTCGTCGCGCACCGCCGCGACCGCGTCCGCCAGCGGAACATCCATCGGACCCACCCCCTGTCGAGTGCCCGATCCGCAGTCGGATCGATGCGAACACCGTAGGGCTCGCGCGGGGGCTTTCGCAGGGAAAGCCGATTTCGGCCGGACGGGCCGGCTCAGCGGGACGCGGGGCGGGCGAGTCGGCCGGAGGGGGCCTATGCGCAGGTGTCGAGCATCTCGTTCAGCGCGGTCTTCTCGGACGCCAAACCAGCGCCCCGACCGGCCTGGGCGTGCGGCACGCGCACCTGGCGGCCAACGCGGCGATCACCTGGTGCGAGCTGATGCTGGACACCCTCCGCGACCCGGCCGCCCCCTGGCGCAAGACCGTCACGCCCCCGCCGCCGGCTACCTGACGACGGGGCTGCGGCGCTCGATCAGGACAACGTCCCGCCACACCCCGTGGTGGCGCGCGATCCGCTCACGGGCGCCGATCACCCGGAACCCCGCCTTCGCGTGGAGGGCCAGGCTGGCGGTGTTCTCCGGGAACACCCCGGACTGGATCGTCCAGATCCCGGCCGCCTCCGTCGAGGCGATCAACGCCTCCAACAGGGCACCGGCGATGCCGAAGCCACGGAACCGCGGGTGCACGTAAACGGAGTGCTCGACGACCCCGGCGTAGGCGGGGCGGATGGAGACCGCGCTCACCGCGGCCCAGCCCAGCACTCGGCCGTCCTGATCGAGGGCGACGTGCCGGTGCCCTGGCAGCCGGGCGGCGTCGAAGGCGTCCCAGGCGGGGGCGGCGGTCTCGAAGGTGGCGTTGCCCTCCTCGATGCCCGCCCGGTAGACCGCCAGGACCTCCTCGGCATGCCCTGGCGTCATCGGGGCGATGACGGGGACGGCGTGCGGCAACGAGGGCTCCTCGGGTCAGCGGTTGAGGTCGAGCAGGGCGGACATGCCCGCCACTACCGACGGTGCGACCTGGTAGTAGACCCAGGTGCCCCGGCGCTCGCTGGTCAGCAGGCCGGCCTCGCGGAGCTTCTTCAGGTGGTGGGAGACGGTGGGCTGGGACACCCCGACGTCCTGGATGTCGCACACGCATGCCTCTCCGCCCGGGTGCGAGGCGATCTTGGAGAAGAGGCGCAGCCGGACCGGGTCGGACAGGGCCTTGAACATCGCGGCCATCCGCACCGCGTCCTGCGCCGACAGCTCCGCCGAGGTGATCGGCGGGCAGCACGGAACGGCCTCGGACTCCAGGACCGTCAACTCCAGATTCGACATGCGTCTATGTTGACATCTGTCGATCCTGGGTGGCAAGGTCGAGATCGCCAGTACATCGACAGTTGTCGAATCAGCCGATGCTCCGGCCACCCGAGACCGCTCGTCCGAAGGGGACCACCGCCATGTCCGAAGGCTCCGACCTGCCCGTCCTCGTCATCGGCGCCGGCCCCGTCGGCCTGGCCGCCGCCGCCCACCTCGCCGGACGCGGCCTCCCCGCGCTGGTGCTCGAAGCAGGCCCGGCAGCCGGCAGCGCGGTCCGCGAGTGGGGCCACGTGCGGCTGTTCTCCACCTGGGCCGAACTCGTCGACCCCGCCGCCGAGGAGATCCTCACCCCCACCGGCTGGACCCGCCCCGACGGCGCGACCTGCCCGACCGGCGCCGACTGGGCCGAGCTCTACCTCCAGCCGCTCGCCGATGCCCTCGGCGACAAGGTCCGGTACAACACCCGGGTAACGGGCGTCGCCCGCGCCGGCCGCGACCGCGTCGTCGACTCCGGCCGCGACACCGAGCCCTTCACCGTCCACCTCACCGGCGCCGACGGCGCCGAGGAGCGGATCACCGCCGCCGCGGTCGTCGACGCCTCCGGCACCTGGTCCACGCCCAGCCCGCTCGGCGCCGACGGCCTGCCCGCGATCGGCGAGAAGACCCATGCCGCCCGGATCTCGTACCGCGTCCCCGACCTCAAGGACCCCGCCGTCCGTGCCCGGTACGCGGGCCGCCGCACCGCCGTCGTCGGCTCCGGCGCCTCCGCCTTCACCGCCTTGGCCGCGCTCGCCGACCTTGCGAAGCAGGAGAGCGGCACCCACGCCGTCTGGGTACTCCGGCGCGGCATCACCGGCTCCACCTTCGGCGGCGGCAGCGCCGACCAACTCCCCGCCCGCGGCGCACTCGGCCAGGCCGCCAAGGCAGCCGTCGAAAGTGGCCACGCCAGCGCCCTCACCGGCTTCCGCACCGCCGCCGTCGAGGAGACCGGCGGCAAGCTCGCCCTCGTCTCCGAGGACGGCCACCGCGCGGAGGACCTCGACGAGATCATCGTCCTCACCGGCCTGCGGCCCGACCTGTCCTTCCTCGGCGAGCTGCGGCTCGGCCTGGACGAGCGACTCCAGGCCCCGACCGCCCTCGCACCGCTGATCGACCCCAATCAGCACTCCTGCGGCACCGTCTACCCGCACGGCGTCGCTGAGCTGTCCCACCCCGAGCAGGGCGTCCACTTGGTGGGCATGAAGTCCTACGGCCGTGCCCCGACCTTCCTCGCCATGACCGGCTACGAGCAGGTCCGCTCCATCGCCGCCCACCTCGCCGGCGACCACGAAGCCGCGAACCGAGTCGAGCTCACCCTCCCCGAAACCGGCGTCTGCGGCGGCGCCGGCCTCTTCGACCAGCCCGCCACACCGGCCGACGCTGACGGGGCTGCTGCTCGACCCCCGCCGCACCCCAGCTCATCACCCTCACCGTCGGCAGCGACTCCGGCGCCTCCTGCTCCACCAACGGCGGCTGCTGACGCCTGCCGTCAGGTGGCGACCCTGGAGTCCGTTCCCGGGCGGGACACCCACTGGTCGCGGTCCTCGATGGCCGCCCGGTCGGGCCTGCCGAAGTCGACCGTCGGACGGATCTGGAGGAAGTTCGACCTCAAGCCTCGTCTGCAGGACAGCTTCGAGCTGTCCACCGACCCGCAGTTCGTGGACAAGGTCGTGGACGTCGTCGGGCTCTACCACAACCCGCCCGAGAAGGCCGTCGCGCTCCGCGTCGACGAGAAGAGCCGGATCCAGGCGCCGGACCGGCCCCAGCCGGTCCTGCCGATGATGCCGGGCATGCCCGAACGGCGCACCCATGACTACCTGCGGCACGGCACCACCGGCCTGTTCGCCGCATTCAACATCGCCGACGGAACCGTCATCCGGCTTCCAGGAATGTGATCGCCTGTGCAGTGGACCGAACCGCCCCACTATCCGCGAGGTGCGCTCAAGTTCCCGCAACTCCAAGGCAGTTCACCCTTGCCAACTACAACCGCCGGCCGACGGCCCCTACTGCCTTCGGCTCCCCCCGCGGCCCGCCCAGAGTTCCTGCCGCGCCTTCTCCTGGCCCCGGTGGCCACCGAACGCTCGGCTCACCGCCCGCTCGGCGGGCGGCCGCACCCCTCCGCACCGGAACGATCCACGAGTGCGTGACATCACCGGACCGTGTGTGACGGTTGCACGCGGAGTCACGGGGGACGGAAGATCTGGCGCGCACGGCTACGTTCTGTGTCCTGGAGTGTGCCACTGCTGCGGGGAACGCGAGGTCTCATCGCTGTGTCCTTATCCGGCAGGTCCGCATAGACGTCGACGCACTCCTGCCCGAAGTGCTCCGCGAGGTAGCCGTTGCGGTGCATCTCCCCGATCAGCCGGGCGAATCCACGAGCTGCCGAAGCCGGGCTTACCGATGCATTCGGGGCAGCCTTCCCCTGGCGCTGTGGCCAGTACGGGCGCGGCTCCGTGACATGCCGGACCTCCCTCGCCCTGCCGGCCAGCTCACGAAACCAGGTCTCCTGCGTCACCACTTGAGCCTGCTCCCACGGCGGGGGATCGGAACGGGGGCTCCAGTAGTTGCTGTAGGGAGCTGTGGCAGGAAGATCCTGAAAGTCCGAGCAGGCACTGGCCCCCTGGAACGCTTCAGTGAGCAGCCACTCGGCCCTGGACACCCAGCCGTTGTGGTCGGTGGCGGTGATGTGGTTGGCCTCGCTGACGAAGAGGTCGACCGGCCAGGCCGGCTCGTAGTTGCTGAGGTCTATCACTGAGGTCCTTCCGTGCCTGCTGGCTGAAGAGGTTGGCCAGCGGGTCGACCGGCCTGATGGGTGCCGGTCGCCGCGACCTGACCACCCGAATATCCTCGTAGCGGGCTGGCCTCGGCCGGGGCCCCACGAGCCGAGCTCGCGCGGGAGCCGTCTTCCTTCCGATGCGCGCTCGAGACGTGATCATCATGAGACCGTGAGCTGCAGGAAATGAGAATTCGGGGACAGCGCCCGGGCCGGACATCCTTCCCTGCCGGCTCCCGCACAGCAGAGCCGTGCGAACGGAGGGCCGAACAGTTCAGGGCGACCTCCAGCAGCACCGGTGGTCCCGTGCACTGCCGAATCGTGTGACCACGTCCAGCCCCCCAGGCCGCGGGGTTCACCGGGGATGACCAGATCGCTCCGGAGGGACCTTCGGCGTCTTGCCCAGGCCCCTTCGAGCGGTCACTCTCTGCGGATGGTCAACAGGTGTCGCGCCATGAAGAAGGACGGGAAGCTCTGCAAGAACCGAGTGCGGCAGCAGGGCCTGCGCTGCCACAAGCACCAGGGTCTTCCGGGCGGCAGACGTCCCCTCGGCCCGTCGCCGCGGCGAGCCGCGAGCACCTCCCAGCCACGTCCCGCCGGCACGAGGTCCCGCCGCCCGGCCTCCACGGTGAACCGTCCCGCCCGCAGAGGGCAACCCGCTCCCGCCGCCACGCCGAGAACCCCGGTGATCCCTGCCCAACGCCGCCCGCGGCCGCCTGAACGGCCCGCACCGCGGATGGTGAGCCGGGCGGAGGCGGACACTGCGGCACAGCTCTGTATCGACCTCGTCTCCGGGGGCGGCAGCGACGCGATCGCCTCCCAGGCGCTGCGCTACACGAGCGAGTCCACCTGGAACGCCCTCCTCGAACAGCAACGGGGGAGGGGCTGCGAGTCCCTCTCCAGGCTCGCCCGGGCGCTGCTCGACGGCAAGAAGTCGCTGCACGGCATGGTCGGCGCCGTCATCGGCCGACTCTGGGCGGCCCTGGGCCGGCCCCGGATCGAGCAGGTCTTCGCCCGGGAACTGGCCACCCGGATGCCTCTGCCGTTCGGGCACGAGGTCGCCGCCGCGGCACGAGGCCTCCAGGCAACCGGCATCCTCATCTGCCTCACAGGCGGCGGCCCGATGCAGGACTGCGCCTGCCTCAAGGACCTCCTCGTCAACGAGGGAAGAGCCCAGTTCGAGAACCTGCTTCACGGCGCGTTCGACGACTGGATCAATCTCCCCTCCCGGATGCACGATCCCGTTGCGCTCCCCGGCGCCACCTCGATATGAAGCGTCGACTCGACCTCGGCATCCGACGTGCCGTGCAGCACCGCCTCCGGCCCGGCCCAGCTACCCCTCCGGCACCTATGCCGTTCTCGGCTCGTCCCGCGCGAAGAGCCAAAGTCCGACGTAGAGCGGCGCGAAGACAACGGCCAGGACGAGAGACGCTGCCGCGACAGACACGATGCCCTGTCTGTCGCGGCCGCCGCGGGGCTTCCTGCCCGCGACCCAGACGCTGAGGGCGCCGGCCAGCCCGACGTTGACCGTCGTCCACCAGCTCCAGCCGGCCTGGTGAAGCACGGCGAGAGCCAGAACGGTGGTCGACGGGCTGCGCCATTCCAGGGACCTGCCCACGTCCCACCCCGACGTGGGGGGCTTCGGAAGGCTGAGGATGCCGATCGTCACCGCAGCGAGGGCAACGACGGAGACTCCCTCGGAATGCGCGGTGACCCAGGCTGCGGCAGGAATCGTCCAGTTGGCCGGAACGGTCAGGCTGTCGCAGGCGGCAGCCAGTTCCGACAATGGCGTGCCTCCGCTTGCGGCACCCAACACGGCAGAGCACCCGGCGAGCGACGCTGTGAACCGCCAGAGCAAGCCGATCAGGCTCCAGGGGGCGGCCCCTCTGATCGACCGGTTCATCAGGTGAATGCCGCCGTGGACGTCGCCCGCCTGAATGACGGCCCCACTGAACTTCCCACCATGGACTGCGTTGTTGGTAACTCCGGGACTTCTCACGGCCCGGACAGTACCGCGACACAGGGACGGCCGTAGGACCTGTTGAGCACCGGATGCATCTCCGAGCGGCGCAGGGATCACGGATCGTAGCGCCTTCAAGATCGGCGATCCTTGGATCGGGCCGGCCGTCAGAGGCGGCAAGCGGCCAGAGTGAGGTTCGACTCGTCGGGTCGCAGTTTTGCGGGAACGTGTCCATGAGCGGTTCGGGGTAGACCCCGAACATGCCGGTATCGGCGTCGGCACGTCGATGAACACGGGCGGGGCTGCCGTGTCCGAATTCCGATTGACGCTTCCCCACCCCGGGCGGGCAGTTGGAGGCCACCGCCAGGTGGCGTATCGACCCGACGTCCGCAGGGGCTTCCATCAACGACCTGAATGTCCGGCGCGGGCCCCGCGTCCCGGGTGGGTCGCGGGGCCCGCGCCGGGTCAGCTCAGAGAGTGTCCTTCACCTTGATGTAGCCGCGGTCGACGACGAACGTCTGGTTGGCGTTGTGCGCACAGCGGTAGATGAAGGCGTTGTCGCCGTTGTTACGGGTGCCGCCGATGTCCAGGCACATCCCGGGCCGGGCTGAGGTCTCGACGTTGAGGGTGCCGTCGGTGATCGTGCAGTCGGTGCCGTTGTCCGGGTCCTTGAACGAGAGGCTGCCGTTGCCCTGCGGGAGCGTGGTGTTCCCCGGTGCGGTGGCGTTCACGGTGACCTGCGGCGAGAAGCGGAAGTAGTAGTTGGCCGGCCAGCTGCTGATGCTCCCGTTGAGGCCGTAGCCCTCGCAGGTCAGCGTTGTGTTGGCGTTGCTGAGCGCGCAGTTGCGGAGTCCGACGTTGTTGCCGCCCCAGTTCGAGCCGTCGCTGCTGGCCGCTGTCGGGACGGTGGCCTGCGGGGCGAAGGTGGTGTTGCCCGGCGCGTTGAAGACCGCCGTCATGCCGGAGGCGGGGAGGTTCCCGCTGCCGCCGGTATTCCGGTAGGTCCACGGCACCGCCGCCGTCGCGCCGGGTGCGATCGTCACGGTGGTCGGTACGTCCCGGCCGATGAAGGTCACGCGGCCGATGAAGGTCACGGCGGCGGCGGACGAGACGAACACGCCGGCGAACATCGCCGCCGACACTGTCACGGTCGCCACCGGCCGAGGCCTCGCCTGAGGGAACTCACAACTCGACTCCACTTTCTCGAAGACATGCTGAACCGCCGCCGAGCCGTGATGGAGCAGGACGGCGACATCGGAAAGATCTTCGTGCGCGTCTCGATGCCAGAAGCCACAAGTGACCTCCTGGGTTGAGCAGTTCACCTGGACGAAAGGCATTCGCCTCAGCCGATGCCGCCGGACGGCCCGGCCTGGGGGCAGGTTCAGCGATCCTGTGACGGAACGGTCGCAGGGGCAGCCTGGGTTGCAAATGCCGGAGAAAGCTGGGATGTCCGTGGTGGCTCGGAGGGCGCGAACACCATCTTCGACTTGATGGAGAGTCCTTCAGGGAGCCCGCTGAACAGGTCGATCCTGCTCGTCCTTCGCGATGGCCCTGCGCCTGTGCGTCGTCCGCTCCGCCGGCGCAGGCGAACGGGGAGCGGGCGGCGAGGGTGAGGTCGTCGACGAGGGTGGGCGAGGGCCGGCCGAGAGGTGGCTGGCTGTCAGACTGATGCCAGGAGGAGATCAGAGGCTGCGGGGGCCGGGCCGGGCTAGCTCCGGCCCGGCCCCCGCCTGCTCAGGCGGTCAGGCGGTCAGGCGGTCAGGCCAAGGTCCAGGACCTGGGCGGCGCGGCTGATGGAGCCGGGCATGAGCCGGCGGTAGTGCTTGAACGTGACCTTGACGTCGCGATGGCCCATTCACTCGGCGACGTCGGTGATCGGAATGCCGTTGCTGAGGCAGTTCGATGCGAAGAAGTGGCGCAGGCCGTAGAGGACCATGCGCTCGGGGATGTCGACCACGGCGACTGCCTCGCCGTTGCGCAGGCCGCAACCGCGCATGAGTTCTTTCGTCGTCCCTGCAACCCTCGGGCGTTCACCCTCGAGCCCGGTCAGAAGCGGCGGCCGCCGTAGAACGGGCTGTAGTAGAGGGCGTAGCGGTCCTGGAAGTCCGGGCCGCGGTCGGTGTCCTCGACGCCCAGGGTGGGGCTGTGCTTGATGTCGTCCTTGGTGCGGTCGATGTAGACCTTCTGTTCGCCGATCTCGATCCGGATGACCGTGCCGGCGGGGAGCAGTACGAGGCGGCCGAAGATCCACGGGCCGGTGTCGACGACCAGGTACTGCGAGCCCATCGCCTCGGAGAGGCGGTCCACCTTGCCGACCGGGCCGTCCACGGCCTCCACGTGGAATCCGATGAGGTCGGTCCCGGCGGTGTGGCCGGAAGTGTCGCGGAACTGCCAGAGGTTGACGCCCTCGCTCATGTGTCCTTCTCCCTTCCGTCGTTGGGGCCGGTGCACGTTCGCTGCGGCGGACGTGCACCGCTCGGGTGCCCCGGTCCGCCGGATCCATGCCACCCGTCCGCCGGGAGGTGTGGTCCGGCCCGGGCGGGAAAGGCGAGGCGGCGGACGGGGCGCGGTGGCCCGGCGGTGGAGTGGACGGGAGAGCGGGACATGGGGTGGAGTCCGGTACGACTGGCGGTGGCGGCCCTCGCGGCGGTGCTGCTCGCGTACGGCCTGGACCGGGTCGCGCGCGCGGTGGCGCGGCGGTCGGGGGCGGACGGCGGGGCGGCCGGGGTGCCGGGCGTGCTGGCCCGGTGCCGGCGGCCGTTGCTGGCGCTGACGGCGTGCCTGCTCCTGCTCGGCGCGTTGCCGTGGATCGACGCGCCGCCCGCCGCCCGGGACGCGCTGCGGCACCTGGTGGTGATCCTGGCGATCGCCGCCGGCGGCTGGCTGGGGGCCCGGGTGGTGGCGCTGCTGGTGGACGGCACCGTGCGGATCGCCGTGCACCGCCGGGACCCGGCGTGGGCCGGGCGGGCGCGGACCCAGGCCGATCTGCTGGGCCGGATCTGCCAGGCGGTCGTGGCGCTGGCGACACTGGGCGCGATCCTGATGACCTTCCCGGCGGTGCGCGGGGTCGGGACAAGTCTGCTCGCCTCCGCCGGGCTGGTCGGTCTGGTGGCGGGGGTGGCGGCCCAGAGCACGCTCGGCAACGTCTTCGCCGGTGTCCAGATGGCGTTCGGGGACCTGGCCCGGATCGGTGACGTGGTCGTGGTGGCGGGCGAGTGGGGGACGGTGGAGGAGATCACGCTGACGGCGGTGGTGATCGCTACCTGGGACCAGCGGCGGATCGTCATGCCGATGTCGTACT
>NZ_JZWY01000771.1:0-2484 GCF_000966955.1 Streptomyces sp. NRRL S-495 | reverse complement strand
CTCATGCCGATGTCGTACTTCGTCGGCCGTCCGTTCGAGAACTGGTCCCGCCGGACCAGCCGGATCACCGGCACCGCGCTGCTCCACCTCGACCACCACGCGCCGGTCGGGAAGCTGCGCGAGGAGTTCGACGCCTTCCTGTCCGGGCAACCGCTGTGGGACGGCGAGGGCAGTGCCCTCCAGGTGGTCGACACCACGCCCACCACCATCGTGGTGCGGGCGCTCGCCACCGCCGCGAACGCCGAGGACGCGTTCGAGCTCCGCTGTCGGCTGCGCGAGCACCTGATCGGGTATCTGGTCGAGAACCACCCGTACGCCCTGCCGCGCCTTCCCATGGGCGAGCCGCCCGGTCGGCCCGGCCCGGCGGCGCCCGGAGGCCCGCCCACCGGCTGACCTCCCCGGTGGGCGGGGAGGTGTCAGAGGGTGCTCAGGGCGTACCCGATGAGGGCCTCGGCGGTCATCGCGGTGCCCCTGCGGGTCGCGTCGGCGTGGGCCGGGGCGGGGAGGACGGTGCGCAGCTGCTCGTCGAGAGTCCGGTGCAGGGGGAGTTCGACCGGGGCCGGGTGCCGGCCGGTGCGGTCACGCAGGGGCCGGACGCCGGCGAGCAGGACGGCGGCCCGGTCCGGGCGGCCGGCGTCGGCCTCGTGGCGGGCGGCCGTGACCAGAGCGTCCACCGCGGGCATCCACAGCCCGGCCTCCAGGCAGTCGCGCAGGACGGCGGCGAGCCGGTGGGCGCTCTCCCGGCGGGCGCCCACCGCGTGGAGGCTGCGGGCGTGGTGGGAGCGCCGGCACACCAGGGCGAACAGGTCGTCGGTGCCGGTGGTGTGCCGGAGCGAGGCCTCGGCGAGCAGGACGGCGCCGGCCGGGTCGCCGCCGTAGAAGGCGACCTCGGCCCGGGCCCAGTGCGAGGCGGCCAGCGGGGTCCGCGCGCCGACCGCGGCCAGGACCTCCTCGGCGAGGGCGAGCTGTTCGGCGGCCCGGTCGAGGTGTCCGGCGCCGAGCTGGGCGATGGCCGTCGCGGTGCGCATCCGCGCCGCGGCGACCTCGCTGCCGTACTGCAGCACCGGCGGCAGGACGCCGTCCGTGATGGCGACGGCCTCCACCGCGCGGCCCTGGAGGCAGCGCACGACGGAGAGCTGGGCCAGGGCCTCCAGTTGGAGCGGGACGTCGTCGCAGGACTCGGCCAGCCGGGCGGCCTCGGCCAGCAGGTCCCCGGAGGCGTTGAGGTCGATGCTGAAGGAGATCATGCCCGCCGCGTACCGCACGTGCCGGGACGCCTCGGGCGGTGCGGCCTGCTCCAGCCGGGCCAGTGCGCGCCCGACCCAGTGCAGCCCCTCCCTGGGCAGCGCTCCCCAGAGCCACGCCGTCGCTCCGACGAGGTCGGCCCCGAGGACCGGGTCGCCCGCCGGCCGGTCGCCGGAGCCGAGCGACCAGTCGAGTCCGGCCCGCAGGTTCGGCAGGTCGAGCCGCAGCGAGGCGCGCAGGGTGATGTCGGTCCCGTCGGCCGCCCCCTCCTCGACCCGGGCGCCGACCGCCCGGTAGTGCTCGGCGTGCCGTCGCAGTGCCCGGTCCGGCGCGTCGGGGCCGGTGCGGGACAACTGCGCTCGGGAGCCGGTAGCGCGCCGGGTCGGTGCCGGGCTCCGTCACCACCAGGGAGCGGTCGACCAGGTCCCGCAGGGCCGGGTCGACCCGGCGGGCGGCCGGTCCGGGGCCGCCGACCACCGCCCGGGCGGCCTCGGCGGTGAAGCCGCCGGCGAAGACCGCCAGCCGGGCGAAGACCTCGCGCTCCTCGTCGGTCAGCAGCCGGTGGCTCCACTCGATCGCGGACCGCAGCGAGGCGTGCCGGGCCGGCCGGGCCCGCCGTCGGGCGAGCAGCTCCAGCTGCTGGTCGAGCCGGGCGGAGACCTCGGCGAGGGTGAAGGTGCGCAGCTGGGCGGCGACGAGTTCCAGCGCCAGCGGCAGGCCCTCGGTGGCGCGGCAGATCCGGGCCAGCGGGGCCGCGGTCCGCTCGGTGACGGCGAAGGCGGGCAGTTGGGCGGCGGCCCGGTCGGCCAGCATCCGACCCGCCCCGGACCGCAGGACGTCCTCGGGGCGGTCGGTCGCGGGCAGGTCCAGGGGGACCGTGGTGCGGACGGTCTCGCCGGGCACGGCGAGCGGTTCGCGGCTCGTGGCGAGGATCCGCAGCCCGCCGCAGCGGGCGAGCAGGTGGTCGACCAGGGCGGCGCAGGCCTCCAGCAGGTGTTCGCAGTTGTCGAGCACGAGCAGGGTGTCACGTGCGGCCAGGCCCGAGGTGAGGGTGTCGAGGATCGGCCGGCCCGGTCCGGTGGGCAGTCCGAGCGCGGCGGCGACGGCCGCGGGCACGAGTTCGGGATCGGCCACGGCGTCCAGCTCGACGGGTGGCGCGCCGGTGCCCAGGACAGTGCCGGTGCCGGTGCCGGTGCCGGTCGCGGTCCCGGTGGTGGCTGCCTCTTCGGCGGCGGCGAG
>NZ_JZWY01000770.1:0-3454 GCF_000966955.1 Streptomyces sp. NRRL S-495 | reverse complement strand
TGCCGACTCCGGGCGGGCCGACGAGGGTCACCAGCCGTCGGGTGGCGAGCAGCGTCCGCAGCTCGGCCAGCTCGGTATCCCGGCCGAACAGCGGGGCCCGGACGGGGGCGGGCGGGACCGGGGTGGGCAGGGCTGGGGCGGACAGGACCGTGCCGGACAGGTCCGGGAGGGCCGGCCGCTCGCCCGCCGGTGCGAGGGACTGCGCGAGGAGCAGCGCCGGGTCCTCCGCGAGGATGCCCCGGTGCAGCTCCTGGAGCGCGGCGCCCGGCTCGACGCCGAGCTCGGCGGTGAGGGCGGACCGGGCCTCCTGGTAGGCCGTCAACGCCTCCGCCGTGCGGCCCGACCGGTGCAGGGCGAGCATCAGCAGGCGGTGCGCGGACTCCCGGAGCGGGTGGGCGCGGATCACGGTGCGGACCACCGCGACCAGGTCCGGCCGCGGGCTGCGGGCGAGTTCGAGGTCCAGGCACTCCTCCAGGACCGTCAGCCGGTCCTCCTCCAGGCGTTCCGCCTCGGTGTGCAGCGGTTCGGCCGCGCGCCCGTCGAACGCGGGTCCGCGCCAGAGCGCGAGCGCGGCCCGGAACCGGGCGACGGCCGCGTCGGCCCGCTGGTGGGCNACCCGGAACCGGTCGACCGCCTCGTCGGCCCGCTGCCGGGCCGCGGCCGCCCGGCCCTCGTGGACGAGCCGTTCGAAGCGGCCCAGGTCGGTGTCCACCGCTTCGGCGCACAGCAGGTAGCCGGTCTCCGTCGTCCTGATCACGCCCGTGCGGGCGGGGTCGCGTTCGGCGGCGGCCCGCCGGAGCGCCGCCACCTTAGCGTGGACGCGGGCGCGGGCGGTGGCCGGCGGTTCGGTGCCCCACAGGGCGTCGGTGAGCCGTTCGACGGTCACGGGCCGCCCGTGGTGCACCGCGAGGACGGCGAGCAGGACGCGGGCCCGGCCGCCCGGCAGGCGGACCGCCCGGCTGTCGGCTTCCGCCTCGATCGGCCCGAGCACCCTCAGTTCCACGTCCGACCCCCGTTGTCCACCCGCCCGCACCACCCCCGGGCTCCCCTGGGGGCCACTCTGGCAGACGGTCGTCCGTGCGCCAACACGCCTGCCACGGGCCCGCCATGAACGAGCCATGGCCCGCCGGTGGCCGAACCGGGGCGGATCCGTGGTGGGCGGCGGAAGAGTCGTTCCCGCAAGGACGGGGGGCGGCGGCCCCGGGCCTCTTCCGGCTCGGGTCCGCCGCAGTACGTGGTCCCCGTCCGGGCGGGGGTGACGATCCCCTAGACCGGCTCGCTCTCGCCCTCGGCGTCGATGTGGGGGAGGATCCGGTCGAGGAAGCGGGGGGTCCACCAGGCGGAGGCGCCGAGCAGGGTCATCACCGCCGGGACGAGCAGCAGGCGGACGATGGTGGCGTCCACCAGGACGCTGACCGCCAGGCCGAGGCCCATCATCTTGATCACGATGTTGTCGCTGACGATGAAGGCGGCGAAGACGCTCACCATGATCAGTGCGGCGCAGGAGATCACCCGGGCGGTGATCTCCAGGGCGTGCGCGACGGCGTCCTGGCTGCGGCCGGTGCGCAGCCAGGCCTCGTGCACCCGGGAGAGCAGGAAGATCTCGTAGTCCATGCTCAGTCCGAAGACGATCGCGAACATCATCATCGGGACGTAGCTCTCGATCGGGACCGTGCCGTTCACCCCGAGGGCCGGGCCGCCCCAGCCCCACTGGAAGACCGCCACCAGGACCCCGTAGGAGGCGGCGATCGACAGCAGGTTGAGCACGGCGGCCTTGACGGCGACCAGCAGGCCGCGGAAGACGGCGAGGATGATCAGGAAGGCGAGTCCGACCACCACCGCGATGATCAGGACCAGTCGGCTCGACACGATGTCCAGGAAGTCCACCTGGGCGGCGGTGTTGCCGGTGACGTAGGTCTTCGCGCCGGTGCCGGCGACCGAGTCCGGCAGCACGGTGTCCGACAGGTTGTCGACCAGGTCGGTGGTGGCCTGCTCCTGCGGCGAGGTGCTGGGGACGACGGTGTTGAACAGCACCAGGCCGTCCGGGCTGAGCTGCAGCGGGCCGACGCTCGCCGCGCCGGGCAGGCCGGTGAGGGCCTGCTGCACGGCGCTCTGGACGCCCGGCCGGTTCTCGGCGGGGACGGCGCTCTGGTCGACCACGAGGGTCAGCGGGCCGTTCGAGCCGGGACCGAAGGCCTCGGACATCAGGTCGTAGGCGCGCCGGTCGGTGAAGTCGGTGGAGTCGGCGCCGTCCCCGATGTGGCCGAGCTGGATGGAGAACAGCGGGATCGCCAGGATCCCCAGCGCGACCACACCGGCGATCAGGTACCACCAGGGGCGTCCCTCGACCCGGCGGGCGTAGCGGTGCCAGACACCGGTCTCCGCACCGTCCTCGCCGTTGCTCTCGGCGATCGGGCGGCCGACGGTGATCCGGTCCATCCGGCGGCCGATCAGCCCCATCAGCGCCGGCAGCAGGGTGAGCGCGCCGAGGACCGCCGACACCACGGTGACCGCGGCGGCGACGCCGAGCTTGGCCATGAAGGAGATGCCCGACACCGACAGCCCGGACAGCGCGATGATCACGGTGCAGCCCGAGACCAGCACCGCCCGGCCGCTGGTGGCCACCGCCTGTCCGGCCGAGGAGACCGGATCCACCCCGTCCATCAGGTTCTGTCGGTGCCGGGTGAGCAGGAAGAGCGCGTAGTCGATGCCGACCCCGATGCCGATCATGGTGGCCAGGGTGGGCGCGACGGTCGCGAAGGTGGACAGCGCCGCGATCAGCCCCAGTACGCCGAGGCCGACCACGGCCGCGAACAGTGCCGTCACCAGTGGCAGTCCGGCCGCGATCGCGCTGCGGAAGCCGATCAGCAGGACGACGATCGCCACCGCGAAGCCGATCACCTCGCTGAGGCGGTCGTCGGGTTCGGGCTGCGCCAGCTCGCCCAGCGGGCCGCCGTACTCGACCTGGACGCCGGCCTCCCGCAGCGGGGCCACCGCCGCGTCCACACCGGCCAGGTAGTCCGGGGCGAGGAGGGTCGGGTTGGTGTCGAAGCGGACCGTGATGTAGCCGGTCAGACCGTCCGCGGCCAGCGGCCCGCCGGGCGGGGCGGGCTGCCCGGCCGGCGGCAGCGGGCTCTGCGCGCCCAGCACGTGCGGCAGCTGCTCCAGCGAGGCGACCACCTGGGACACCTGCGGGGCGAAGCCGGTGAGGGCCTGGGCGTCGTGCAGCACCACCTGGGAGCTGGTGCCGGCGGCGGCCGGGACGTGCGCCTGGAGGACCTGCTGACCCTGCTGCGCCTGGGAGCCGGGCAGCGAGAAGTCGTCCGAGTAGTCGCCGCCGACCGTCTTGTTCGCCGTCTGGACGGCGGCCAGCGCCACGATCCACAGCACGATGACCAGCAGGGAGTGGCGGGCGCACCACTCACCGAGCCGCCGCAGCCCCGAGCGCTTGGCC
>NZ_JZWY01000769.1:0-6426 GCF_000966955.1 Streptomyces sp. NRRL S-495 | reverse complement strand
GCATGAACGGCTCCCGGTCTTCGGCGCGGTTGCGCATCGATCCGGAGCAGCGTCCCCGGGCCGCCGCGCCGACCACGCCGTACTCACCGGTAGTCGCCCCGTCAGCGGTGTCGCCCTGTCGGCGGCGCCGGGGCCGCGCGTGGCCACCCCGGTGCCCGGGCCGTCGCGCACGCCGGGCGGGGTGCGTCGGGGGCGTTCGCCTGATGCACCGTCACCGTCCGTGTCGCAAAGGCCCTCTCGACGTGACCGGCGCGCGGCGGCATGCTCGTCCCCGTGCGCGGCCCGACCGGCGGCCCGACCGCCGCGCGCCTCCGTCACCCGACCGAAGGAGCCCCCGTGGAACGACTCGTGCTGGACCCGACCGGTCGCAACCGCGACGCCGAGACCGCCGAGCTGTTCGAGCGCGGCCCGGCGACGCCCATCGACATCCTCGGGGTGCGGGCCTGGGCGGTGGCCGACCCGGAGCTGCTGGAGGAACTGCTCAAGGACCCCCGGGTGTCCAAGGACGGCGTCCAGCACTGGCCGGACTTCGCCGAGGTCGTCCCCACCTGGCCGCTGGCGATCTGGGTGGCCGCCCACAACATGTTCACCGCCCACGGCGCGGAGCACCGGCGGCTGCGCCGGCTGGTCGGCACCGCGTTCTCGGTCCGCCGGATCAACGCCATGACCGAGCAGGTCGAGCAGCTGACGGACTCCCTGCTGGACGACTTGGCCGCGATGCCGCCGGGCACCCCCGTCGACCTGCGCGAACACCTCGCCTACCGGCTGCCGATCCAGGTCATCGCCCGGCTGCTGGGACTCCCGGACTCCCTCACCGACAGCTTCCGCACCACCGTCGACCGGGTCTTCGACACCACCCGCACCGCCGAGGAGGCCGTCGCCAACCTGACGTCCTTCTACGGCATGCTGGACGAGCTGATCGCCACCAAGCGTCGCGAGCCCGCCGACGACATGACCTCGCTGCTGATCGCCGCCCGCGACACCGGCGACGGGGAGGACGTGGCCGAGGGGGCAAGCGGGTCGGAGGGGGCGGCGGTGACCGCCGGTGCCTCGGCGCTGACCGAGGAGGAGCTGCGCGACACCCTCCTGCTGGTCGTCTCGGCCGGTTACGAGACCACCGTCAACCTGATCGACAACGCCATCGCCGCGCTGCTCACCCACCCCGAGCAGCTCGCCCTGGTCCGGGCCGGCAAGGTCGGCTGGGGCGATGTGGTCGAGGAGGCGCTGCGCCGCGACGCGCCCGTGGCGCACCTGCCGCTGCGCTACGCCGTCGAGGACATCGAGCTGCCCGGCGGGGTGGTCCTCCGCAAGGGCGACCCGATCCTGGCCTCCTACGCCGCCGCCGGTCGCCACCCCGTCCGCTACGGGGAGGACGGCGCCGTGTTCGACGTCACCCGTCCGGTCAAGGACCACCTGGCCTTCGGCCACGGCCCGCACTTCTGCCTCGGCGCCCCGCTGGCCCGGCTGGAGGGGGCGACGGCCCTGCGTCTGCTCTTCGAGCGGTTCCCGGACCTCGCCCTCGCCCCGGACGCCGAGCTGCGGCCCGTCGAGTCGCTGATCTCCAACGGGCACCGCGAGCTCCCGGTGCTGCTCGACGGGGTGCGGTAGGTCCGGCGAGAAGCGGATGACGGACCGCCGCGCGCCGCGCCCCGGGGACGTTCCGGGACGCGGCGCGCGGGAGGGCTCTGTCAGGGGGCCTGGGGGAGCGCCCGGCTCACTGCCCCCGGCTCACTGCCCCATGACGTACTTGACGGTCGGCCCGGTGGTCCAGCCGCCGTCCACCGCGAGTTCGGCGCCGGTCACGTAGGAGGCGTCGTCGGACAGCAGGTAGACCACGGCGGTGGCGATCTCGGGGGCCTCGCCGACGCGGGCCATCGGGGTGTTGGGGTAGTTGCCCTCACCCTGCCGGATGCCGACCGCCGCCGTCATCGGGGTGTAGGTCATGCCCGGGTGCACCGAGTTGACCCGGATCCGCTCGGTGCCCAGCTCGACCGCGCCGATCTTGCTGAGGCCGCGCACGCCCCACTTGGAGGCGCCGTAACCGGCGGTCAGGGCGAGGCCCATCAGACCGGCCGCCGAGGAGATGTTGACGATCGAGCCGCCGCCGGCCGCGCGCATCGCCGGGACGACGGTCTTCATCCCGATGAACACCCCGGTCAGATTGACGTCCAGCACCTTGCGGAAGTACGCCACGCTCTCGTCCGCGAGCAGGGTGCCGGTGGAGATGCCCGCGTTGTTGACCAGACCGTGCACCGCGCCGAACTCCGCCACCGCGTGGTCCACCACCCGCTGCCAGTCCTCCTCGGAGGTCACGTCGTGCCGCACGAACCGGGCCCGCCCACCGAGCTCGGCGGCGGTGGCCAGGCCGTCCTCCTCCAGGACGTCGGTGATGACCACGTTGGCACCGGCGGCGACGGCCAGCCGCGCGGCCTCGGCGCCGAGGCCGCGGGCGCCGCCGGTGATGATGACGGTCTTGCCGGTCAGGTCGTTCATGACGTGCTCCTCGAAGGGGTGGGGGCGGAGAGCATGGCGGCGGACATCGTCACCAGGTCGGCGAGGAAGGTCTCCTCGTCCGTCAGGGGGGTGGACCCGGTGAGGTACTGCTGCGCCCGGTCGGCCAGCGCCGCGCCGATCAGGGTGAGCGCGAGGTCGAGCCGCTCCAGCCGGATCGGCTCCGGCAGGCCGGAGATCCGCTGCTCGGCGAGCGCGATCAGCCGCCAGTAGCCGCCGCCCGCGAGGGTGGGGTGCGGGGTCCGGGTGCGGACGCCGCTGCCGCGGCTGACCTGGGCCGAGATCCGCAGGCAGTGCCGGCCCTGCTCGGTGCGCAGCTCGGTGGCCTCGGCGGTGACCAGGGCGTCGAGCAGCCCGGGGAGGTCCTGCTCCGCCAGGGTGGCGAGCCTCGGTGCGAGCGCCCGCTCGGTGCGCTCCTGCCGGGCGGCCATGATCGCTTCCAGCAGCCCCTCGCGGGAGCCGAAGTGGTACTGCACGGCGGACGGGTTGCTCTGTCCGGCCAGTCGGACGATGTCCTTGGTGAGCGAGGCCTCCACACCCCGGGTGGCGAAGAGTTCCTCCGCTGCCCGGAGCAGCCTCTCGCGGGTGTCGTGGCCCGCCGACGTCCTTGCCATGGGTCCAAGATTAATACTGGGCATTATTAATCGCAAAGCAGGCCGCCGCTCGGTCGGCGTGTCGGGCCCGACCGGCCGGTGCGGCCGGTCGGGCCCGTACTGACCGGCCCTCCCGGCCCGTCAGCCGTTCTCGTTCTCGCCCCGGTCGTCGCCGTCGCCCCGGTGGCGGCCGACGGACGTGGTGAAGACCTGGGAGTCCTCGGCCGCCGGAGCGTCGGTGCCGGCCACCAGGTTGCGGCTGGTCGAACCGAACACCACCGTGCGGCCCGCGGCGTCCACGAAGGGTTCCCGCGACGAACCGTTGCCGAGCGAGCCGTCGGCGGCGGTGGAGACCCGCTCGGTGCGGCCGGTGCGCAGGTCCTGGCGGTAGACGTCCCAGTCCGCGTGCTGCGGGCCGGCCACCAGGTTGTCGGCGGCGGACTCGAAGTAGAGCCAGCGGTTGTCGGCGGTGATCGAGCCGTGGTCCGAGGAGCCGACCGAGCTGGTGCCCGGCAGGCCGCCGCTGACCTTGGTCACGGTGCCCGTCCGCAGGTCCCGGACGTGGAGCACCGTGTGGTAGCGGTGACCGTTGGTCGAGCCGCCGGGCTCGGCCAGGGTGTAGATCGCGCGCCGCCCGTCGGGGCTGATCGTCGCCGCGAAGCTGGAGTTGCCGAGGACACCGTCGGTGCCCGTGCTCGCCGGGGTCAGCCGCCCGGTGGGCACGTCGTAGACGTAGTAGACGGCGGAGGTCGGATGGGAGGCGAGCGACTGCGCCGCCCCCGGCGGGGTGATCCGGCGCGCGGCCTCGGCGGCGCCCGGGGTCGGTTCCACGTCGGCGGGGGCGGGTGCCGCGGTCGGCTGCTCCTCCGGCAGCAGCGCCGAGAGCGAGGAGAAGCCGATGGTGCGGCCGTCCGCGCTGATCGTCGGGTGCACCGAGAGGCTCTCGCCCGGCTTGCCGTTCACGTCCCGGGAGATCAGCCGGGTGGTGTGGGTCCGTCGGTCGGTGAGGTAGACGTTGTACTTCCAGGTGTACGGCCGGGCCAGCGAGGGGTCGGCGCCGGTGGCCGGAGGCTCGGTGTCCACCACGGTCGGGTCGAGGTCGGTCCGGGAGGACACGAACGCCACGTACCGGCCGTCCGCGCTGATCGAGGGTGCGTAGGAGGCGTGGTACTGGTCGGTGTCGGTTCCGGCGGCGCTGCCGCTGACCAGCTCGGTGCGCCCCGTCCAGCGGTCGCGCAGGTACACCTCGTCGCGCCCGGTCACCCGTGCGCCGGGGGCCACGCCCTCGGCTTCGCTGTCGAAGGCGACGTAACGGCCGTTGGCGTTGATCGCGACGTAGTCGGTGAAGCCGTTCAGCGGCTCGTCCGCGTCGGAGAGGTTGACCCGCTCGGTGCGCCCGTTGCGCAGATCGGTCACATAGGCGTCGCGCCCGCCCTTCCCTGGCTGCCCCACCAGGTTCGTGCCCCAGGAGGTGAACAGGGCGTAGCGGCCGTCGGCGCTGATGCCCTGGCCGGCCGACTGTCCGTCGGGCGCGGTGCCGTTCACCCCGGTGCTGATCTGGACGGTACCGCGCGCCACCGGCCGGGCCAGGGCCTGGGCCGGGGCGGCGGTGGCGGCGATCACGGCGGCCGCGGCCAGCACTCCGCCTCCCGCGAGCCAGCGGTTGCGGGACGTCCGGCTGGTATGTGTCATCAAGGGTTCCCCTCAGGTCGCCCGGCCGGGCTCCCTCCCGGTGGCGGGCTTTCCGGGAAGCCAATCCGCCGGACGGCCGGTCGTCAACGATCGAGGGGGATCCGAAGTGGAAGATACGTCAACTGGCTTATAGGACAGAGTGATTGCCCGATCCTGGGGTCGGTGGACGTCCAGCGCCGGACCGGCCGCCCGTACCCGGCGGGCTGCCGCACCGCCGCGACGTCCTCGGCCTCCCGCCGCGCCCGGCGGCCAATGTCACAATCGCCGCCCCTGCGCAGTCATGGAGGAGGAGACCGCGAGAACGGAGGGCACCGTGCGGGAGATGAACTGGCGTGCGTCGGCCGGATGCCGGGGCACGGACCCCGAACTCTTCTTCCCCATCGGGAGCGGCACCAGCTTCCCGACCGTCGCGCAGAACGAGGAGGCGAAGGCCGTGTGCGGCCGCTGTCCGGTGGCGCCGGAGTGCCTGGACTGGGCGCTGAACGTCGCCGTGGAGGGCATCTGGGGCGGGACGACGGAAGCCGAACGCCGCGCGATCCGCCGGCGCAGCGCGTGAACCCGCCGCACGGCGGCTTCGGCGCGTCGGTCCTTCGGGATCCTCCGTCAGGGGCGGTTCGGGAGGACGGCGACGGCGAGCGGGCGGTGGCCGACGGGGAGGCGGGTGCTGCGGCCGGTGGCGGTGTCGACCACGGTGAGCCCGTCCCAGCCGCCCTCGCGGGTGAAGCCGCCGGAGACGTAGGCGGTGCGGTCGTCGGGGGACAGGGTGACGGTCTCGTGCGGGCCGTCCAGCGGGACGAGGCGCTCGCTGCCGTCGGGAGCGCGGACGGTGAGCGACGGTCCGGCGTCGGTGGCTGGGTCGATCGGGCCGGTCCCGACGATGTAGAGGGTGCCGTCGGGTGCGGCGGTGACGCCGTGCTGATGGGTGTTGGCGGTCATCGGCTCGACGGTGACCCGGCCGGTGGACGGGTCGACGACGGCGAGGCGCTCGCCCTCGAAGGGGAGCAGCAGGGCGCCGTCGGAGGGGCGGACAGCGGTGTAGTGCGGCTTGAGCCAGGAACCGAGCCCGCCCTCGGTGCCGTACGGCGCGACCTCGGTCCGGCGGGTGGCCCAGGTGGCGGTGTCGACCGTGGTGACGTCGAAGGAGTCGTGGTCGGTGACGTAGACCTGGCGCCCGTCGGCGGAGACGTCCACGTCGAAGGGCCGGCGGCCGACCGGGACGACCTGGACGACCGTCCGGGTCGCGGTGTCGACGACCTCCAGGGTGCCGTTGCCGCCGGGCACGTTGACGCCGACGTAGGCGCGGGCGCCGTCCGGGGAGAGCGCGATGCCCATGCCGCCGCCCCGGTACTCGCCGGTGGTGACCGGCCCGGTGCGGGTGGTGTGGGGGACCAGGGCGACGCGGGTGCGGGCGCGGGTGTCGACGACGGCGACGCCCTCGGCGGTGGCGACCCAGGCGGTGCCGTCGGGTGCGGCGGCGAGGCCGTACGGGGCGGTGCCGACGCGGACGGAGCCGAGGTCGGCGGCGCGGCCCGGGCGGGAGGGGTCGACGAAGGTGACGGTGTCGGCGCCGAAGTCGGTGACGAGGAGGGCGGGGGAGGCGGCGGCCGGCGTGGGGGTCGCTGTCGGGGGC
>NZ_JZWY01000768.1:0-320 GCF_000966955.1 Streptomyces sp. NRRL S-495 | reverse complement strand
GTCGGGGGCGGCGTGGGCACGGGTGCCGGAGCGGAGGCGGACGTCGGCGCGGGCGCGGGCGCCGGGGCGGGGGCCGGGCTGCCGCAGGCGGCGAGCAGGGTGGCGGTCAGCGCGGTCTGCGCGGTCAGGACAGCGGTGCGGGCGAGTGCGGCGCGGGTGGTCACGGCTCCTCCTCGGACTGGGCCGCCTTCCACCCTGGGCCATCGGGCCCCGGCGGGGAATCGGCGGCTCGGCCCGTCCGGGGGCGACGGTCGGTGGACAGCGGTGTCCTCCGATCGGTCGATCCCCCGGCCGGGAATCGGCAGATGTGTATAAGAGAC
>NZ_JZWY01000767.1:0-11916 GCF_000966955.1 Streptomyces sp. NRRL S-495 | reverse complement strand
CCACCACCCCACCACCCCGCCACCCGCCCTGCCGAGGGAGTCGCCATGCCTCAAGAGCGCGCAGCGCGAGACATCTCCAGCGTCACCGAATTCCTGCTGTCCCGATTCGCCGAGCTGCTGAACATCCCCGCACACACCGTCGACCGGCGCGCCCCGATGCACCGTTACGGCCTGGAGTCGGTGCAGTCGGTGGCCCTCGCCGCCGCGCTCTCCGAGTTCCTCGGCCGGCGCGTCCCGGCCACCATGATGTGGCAGTACCCGACCGTCGACGGACTGGCCCGCGCGCTGGTCGAGGGCCCGCAGGAGGCCGAGCCCGCCGCGCCCGCCGCCGGCCGACGGACCGCGCCGAACGAGCCGGTCGCCGTCGTGGGCATCGGCTGCCGCTTCCCCGGGGGTGCCGACCCGGCCGGGTTCTGGCAGTTGCTGGTCGAGGGCGGCGACGCCGTCGGACCGGTGCCGTCCGCGCGCCGGGCGCTGCTGAACGACCGGGTGCGCTGGGGCGGATTCATCGACGGCATCGACCAGTTCGATCCGCTGTTCTTCGGCATCTCGCCCCGCGAGGCCGTCCAGATGGACCCGCAGCAGCGGCTGGTCCTGGAGCTGTGCTGGGAGGCGCTGGAGGACGCGGGGATCGCGCCGCACAGCCTGGTCGGCAGCGACACCGGCGTGTTCATGGCCTCCTGCTGGGGCGACTACGCCGCGCTGGCGCACTACCGCGGCCCCGATGTCCAGATCACCCCGCACACCGCGACCGGCATGCACGACGGCATCATCGCCAACCGCGTCTCCTACATCCTCGGCCTCCAGGGCCCGAGCATGGCCATCGACGCCGCCTGCGCCGGTTCGCTGGTCTCGGTGCACGTCGGCTGCCAGTCCATCCAACTGGGCGAGAGCGACCTGGTGCTGGCCGGCGGCGTGAACCTGAGCTTCGTCTCCGACTACTACACCGCCATGGACGCGATGGGGGCGCTCGCCCCGGACGGCCGCTGCAAGTCCTTCGACGCCCGTGCCAACGGCTACGTGCGCGGCGAGGGCGCCGGGGTCGTGGTGCTGGCCCCGCTGAGCGTGGCGCTGGAGCGCGAACTGCCGGTGTACTGCCTGATCAAGGGCAGTTCCTCCAACAACGACGGTCTGAGCAACGGCATGACCGCGCCGAACCCGCAGGCGCAGGAGAAGATGCTCCGCACCGCGTACCGGCGGGCCGGCATCGACCCGCACCTCGTGGACTACATCGAGGCCCACGGCTCGGCGACGCCGCTCGGCGACCCGATCGAGGCCAACGCCATCGGCGCCGTCCTGGGCGGCCCCGACCGCGCGGAGCCACTGCGGCTCGGCTCGGTGAAGTCCAACGTCGGGCACCTGGAGGCGGCGGCCGGCATCGTCGGGCTGGTCAAGCTCGCGATGTCGATGCGCAACGGGGTGCTGCCGCCGAGCCTGCACTACAGCGCGCCGAACCCGCAGATCATGTTCGACGAGTACAAGCTCACCGTCCAGGACCGGCTGACGCCGTGGCCGCGGCGCTCCGACGCCCGCCGGGGCGGGGTCAGCTCGTTCGGCTTCGGTGGCGCGATCTGCCATGTCGCGGTCGAGGAACTGCCGCGCCCCGAAGCCTCGTTGCTGCTGCTGGCGGCGGACTCCCGGGAGGCGCTGGCCGAGCGGGCACTCGCCCTGCGGGACGGGACCGACCTGCGCGAGCTCTGTCGCCGCACCCCGGGCGACGGCCCGTTCCGGCTCGCGGCGGCCGCCCGCGACATGTCCGAACTCCGCTCCCAGCTGGACGCCTTCGCGAACGGTGCGCCCGCCGCCGGGCTGAGCACCGGCGAACCGGCCGGGCAGCAGGGCGGGCAGCGGGCCGGGCAGCGGGGCACCCGACCGGCCGGGCAGCGGCCCCGGGTGGCGTTCCTGTTCTCCGGCAACGGCTCGCAGTGGGTCGGCATGGGCCGCCAACTCCTCGCCGGCATGCCGGTGTTCCGCCGGTCGATGATGCGGTCCGACCGGCGGATGCGGGAGCTGGTGGGCCTCTCCCCGGTCGAGCACCTGCTCTCCGCCGACGGCCGGCTGGACGACATGGACGTCTTCCAGCCGCTGCTGTTCTCGCTCCAGGTCGCGCTGGCCGAGGCCTGGCGCTCGCTGGGCGTGGAGCCGGACGTCGTCCTCGGCCAGAGCGTCGGCGAGTTCGCCGCCTCGTACGTCGCCGGCGTCCTGGACTACGACGACGCCTCCCTCCTCGCCGCCCACCACGGCCGGCTCCTCCAGCAGCTGGCCGTGGGCCGGGGCGAGGGCATCGTGGTGATGACGCCGGCCGACGAGGTGCGGCCGTACCTGACCGGCGGGCTCACCCTCTCCGGCTACAACGGCCTCAACTCCACGCTGGTGACCGGCACTCCGCAGGAGATCGACGAACTCGTCCGGCGGCTGACCGAGGCCGACGTCACCAACCACCGGGTGCGGATGGGCCACGCCCCGCACTCGCCGCTGGTCGACCACGTCCTCGCCCCGCTGAAGGCGGAACTCGCCGGCATCCGGCCCCGCACCGCCCGCATCCCGATGATCTCGACGGTCACCGGCGAACACGTCGACGGGGCGGAGCTCGGGCCGGACTACTGGGCGGCCAACCTGCGCCAGGAGATCCTGGTGGTCGACGCGCTGCTGAAGCTGCGCGAGCACCGCGTCGACGCGGTGGTCGAACTCGGCCCGCACCCCCTGCTGCTCAAGTCGGCGTCCGAGATCCTGCCCGCGACCACGCTGCCCTCGATGCGCCGGGGCGCCGACGAGGCCGCGACCCTGCTCGGCTCGCTCGGCGCCCTGTACACCGCCGGACTCCCGGTCGCGGCCCATCCGTTCCTCGCCGGCGACCGGGGGCGGCACCTCGCGCCGGGCCGGGGCGACGCCGCAGCCGCGGCCGCGGCCGACGGGGACACGCACCTCGTCACCGTCTCGGCCCGGACGGCGGGCGCGCTGACCGACACCTGCCGCGAACTCTCCAGCCACGTCGAGCGGAACACCGCCCTGCGGGTCTCCGACCTCGCCTACACGCTCGCCGCCCGGCGCAGCCACCACAACCACCGGATCGCGCTGCTCGCCCGCTCCCGCCAGGACGTCCTGGACGGACTCGCCCGGGTCGCCGCCGAACAGCCGCACCCCGACCTCGTCACCGGCACCGTGTCCGGCGGCGCCGACCGCCGGGTGGCGCTGGTGTTCTCCGGCGGCGGCACCCAGTGGGTCGGCATGGGCCGCGAACTGCTGCGCTCCCACGCCGGGTTCCGCACCTGGATGCGGGCCTGCGACGACGCCGTGCGCGCGGCCGGCGGCCCCTCGGTGCTCGACCTGCTGGCCGCCCCGGCCGAGTCGGCCAGGTACGAGGAGATGGACTTCCAGCAGCCGGTGCTGTTCGCCCTCCAGGTCTCGCTGGCGCAGGTCTGGCTCGGGCTCGGTGTCCGGCCGACGGCCGTGGTCGGGCACAGCCTGGGCGAGGTCGCGGCCGCCTGCGTCTCCGGCGCGCTGTCGCTGGAGGACGCGGCCCGGGTGGTGGTCGCCCGCTCGCACCTGCTGGAGCGCGAGGCCGCCGCGGGCGCCATGATCTCGGTCGACCTGCCGGAGGAGGAGCTACTGCCCCGGCTCGCCCCGTACGCCGCGCACGCGGCCGTCGCGGTGGTCAACAGCCCCACCAGCGCGGCCGTTTCGGGCTCGCCCGAGGCCGTGGACGCGCTGGAGGCGGAGCTGAGGCGGGACGGGGTCTCGGTGCGCCGGATCCGGGTCGAGCGGCCGGTGCACAGCCCCGGCATGGACCCGCTGATCGCGCCGCTGCGGGCGCGCATCGACGGCATCACCCCGCTGACCCCGGAACTCGACCTCCACTCGACGGCCCTGGCGGGCGCGGTGAACCCGGTCGCCGACGTCGACTACTGGGTCCACAACCTGCGCAACCAGGTCCGGTTCGCCGAGACGATCGGCGCGCTGGTCGACCGGGGGGTCGGCACCTTCGTCGAGATCGGCCCGCACGAGACGCTGCGCGGCGCGGTCGAGGAGATCGCGCTGACCCGGGGCGCCCAGGTGCACGCGGTCAACTCCCTGCGGCGCGAGGAGAGCGACCTCCGCTGCCTGCTGGGCGCCGCCGCCTCGCTGTACGTCCGGGGCGTCCCGCTGACCTTCGACCCGCTGTTCGCCGACGACGTCGAGGTGGTGGAGACGCCGCTCGTCCAGTGGCAGAAGGACCGGTACTGGATCGACACCGAGTCCCACCGCGCGCCCGCCTCGATCCCGGGCGTCGGCGGGCCCGTGGCCGTCACCGCCACCGTCACCGCGAGCACGAGCGCCGCCGCGAGCGCGGCGGAAACCGAAGCAGCGGCACCCGTCCCGGCGGCCGCCCCCGCGGCCCGGCCGGTGGACGAGGTCGTGCTGGCCGAGCTGGCCGACGCGCTGGGCGTGCCGGTGGGCCGGTTCGACGCGGACGCCGGGCTGCGGGACTTCGGCCTCGACTCGATGTTGGCGATCCGCCTGGTCAACCGGATGCAGTCGCTGTTCGGGCACCGGGTGTCGCCGGTGGTCTTCCTGGACGGCCGCTCGATCGCCGAGGTGGTCGCCCACTTCGTCGGGATCGTCGGCGGCGCGCCCGCACCGGCAGCCGAACCGGCAGCCGCCTCCGAGCCCGCTCCGGCGCCCGCAGCGGATCGAACCCCGGCCCCCGTGCCGTCCTTCCTCGACGAGCCGTCCTTCCTCGACGACCTGTCCGAACTCGACGCCGAGGAGCTGGTGGAGGAGCTCGACGCCCGCGGCCTGCTGGAGGCCACCGACGCGCCGGCCCTGGAGCAACTGCGCGCCGACGGCCTCGGTCTCACCCTCGCACCGGCCTCGCACGGCCAGGCCTCGCTGTGGTTCATGCAGATGGTCGCGCCGGACGCCGTGCCCTACAACTTCATGGTGACCGCCCGGATCCGGACCTCGGTCGACGAGGAGGCGCTGGAGCGCGCCGTCCGGGCCGTGCTGGACCGCCACCCCGCCCTGCGCACCCTCTTCGTGGAAGCGGGCGGCAGCCCGTACCAGGTCGTCCTGGACGAGCCGGTGTACGAGTTCGTGGTGGCGGACACCTCCGGACTGGACGACGAGCAGGCCCGGGAGGAGCTGGCCCGGCACGGGCACCGGCCGCTGGACCTGGACTACGGGCCGCTGGTGCGGGTCGTCCTGCTGCGGCGCGGCCCGGCGGACCACTACCTGCTGGTGCTGGTCCACCACATCGCCTCGGACGCCGCCTCGGCGGATGTCATGATCCGCGAGATCCAGGAGTTCTACCTCTACCGGGGCGCCGACCCCGCCGGCCGGGCGCCCGCCGCCCCGTACACGGAGTTCGTCGCCCGGGAGCGGCAGTGGCTGGCCGGTCCGGCCGCGGACGCGGCCCTGGACTGGTGGTCGGCGAAGCTGGCCGACCCGCCGGCCCGGCTGGACCTGTCCGACAAGGAGCGGCCGCCGGGCGTCACCTACGAGGGCCGCGACCTCGCCTTCCGCTGGAGCGCCGAAGAGACCCGCCTGCTGCGGGAGTTCGCGCTGCGCGAGGGCGTCTCGGTCAGCACGGTCGTGCTGGCCGGGTTCTTCGCCACGCTCAACCGGGCGGTCGGGACGGAGGATTCGGTGCTGGCCACAGCGATCGCCCAACGCTCCGAGCCCGGTTGGGAGTCCGCCGTCGGCTACTACCTCAACACGGTGCTGGTCCGGGCGAACCCCGCTGCCGGGCGCAGCTTCCGCGAACTGCTGCGCGAGGTCCACGCGTTCTCGCTCGGCCTGCTGGAGCACATGGACTACCCGCTGGACCTGCTGGCGGCCCAGCTCAAGCCGCCGCGCGTCGAGGGCCGCTCCCCGTGGTTCGACGTGGTGGTCAACTGGCTCTCCTCGGAGGCGTTCCCGCGCTCGGTGAAGCTCTTCCACGGCGTCGGCGACACCCTCGAACCGGACGGCGCGCTCCCGCTCGAACCGCTCCAGGTGCGCAGGCACCTCGCCAAGTTCGATCTGGAGATCTCGATGGCCGACATCGACGGCGAGGTGGCGGGCCACGTCCAGTTCAAACCGAGCTACCTGGAAAGGCGGACCGTGGAGGACCTGCTCGCGCTGTACCGCACTGTGCTATTCGACTCGATCGATCGACCCGACCTGGCGCTCGGCGACCTCGCGCCGGGCGGCCTCCCTGAGGAGACGGACCGGTGACCGAAACCCTGCACTCCGAGTTTGTCGCGCAAGCGGTCAAGAACCCCGACGCGATCGCCGTCCACTCCGAGGCCGGAGTCCTGACCTACGGCGAACTCAACCAGCGTTCCCAGGAGTTGGCCGAGCGGCTGGTGGCCGACGGCGCCGGTCCCGGCGTCCCGGTCGGCATCTGCGTCGAGCGCACCCCCGACTTGCTGGTGGCGATCCTGGCAGTCCTGCGGTCCGGCTCCTGCTATCTGCCGCTGGACCCGAACTACCCCGCCGAGCGGCTGGCGTTCATGGTCCGGGACAGCGGCACCCGGCTGCTGCTGACCACCCCCGCGTCCCGGGCCGGCTGCCCGGCCGGGCCGACCGTGGTGGTGCTCGGGGAGAGCGTCACCACCGAGCCCGGTGGGACGCCCTCGGCCGTCGTACCCGGGGACACCGCCTACATCATCTACACCTCCGGCTCCACCGGCACCCCCAAGGGCGTGGCCGTCCGGCACGCGGGCTGTGTGGCGATGCTCGCCGAGATGGACCGGGTCCTGGAGGGCTGCGACCTGAGCGGCGTCGCGGCGGCCAGCTCGGTCTGCTTCGACATGTCGGTGATGGAGATCTTCAACGCGCTCTGCCGGGGCGGCTCCCTCGTCCTGGTCGAGAGCGCCGTGCACCTGGCGGAGAGCCGCCACGCGGACCGGATCACCCATCTGAACATGGTCCCGTCGGTCATGAACGGACTGCTCGACGCGGGGGCGCTGCCCCCGAACGTGCGCTCCATCGTGTTCGGCGGCGAGGCGCTGCGCCGCAAGCTGGTGGACCGGGCGTTCCGGGAGACCGGCGCCGAGCGGGTGTTCAACGCGTACGGCCCCACCGAGGGGACGGTGTTCTGCTCGTTCGGGCCGGTGCCCGCCGAGGGGACGGACGAGCCGACCATCGGCCCGCCGACGAGCACGGCCCGGGTGTACGTGCTGGACCAGGAGCTGCGGCCGGTCCCGGCCGGGGAGGCCGGGGAGCTGTTCCTCGGCGGTGTCGGCCTCGCGCACGGCTACGTCAACCGGCCGCGCACCACGGCGGAGCGCTTCCTGCCGGACCCGTTCCTGGACGGCGAGCGGATGTACCGCACCGGGGACCTGGTCAGGTTCACCGAGGACGGCGAGCTGCGCTTTCTCGGCCGCACCGACCACCAGGTCAAGCTGCGCGGCTACCGGATCGAGCTGGAGGAGGTCGAGGCCCGGCTGACCGGCTGCCCCGAGGTCCGCGAGGCCGCCGTCGTCGTCCGGGGCAACCGGCTGGTCGGCTACGTCGTGCCCTCGGGCGACGTTCCGGAGCCGGACGCGACCACGCCGGCCGGACCCCGGCTGGACGCCGCGCTCCAGAGCGCCGTCACCGCCCGGCTCGCCGCCGGACTCCCCGACTACATGGTGCCCGCGACGGTCGTGGTCCTGCCCGCCCTGCCGCTGGGTCCCGGCGGGAAGCTCGACCGGGACGCGCTCCCCGAGCCGCCCGCGCCGGCCGCCGGCGCCGACGGGCCGCGGACGGCGCCGAGCACGCCGACCGAGACCGCCCTCGCCGAGATCTGGGGCGAGCTGCTCGACCTCGACCCGGCGGGCATCGACGTGCAGGCCGCCTTCTACGACCTGGGCGGGGACTCGCTGCTGCTGGTCCGGCTGGCCCGACTGATGACCCGGCGCTTCGACCGCCGGGTCCGGGTGCCCGACCTGTTCAGCTTCCGCGACATCGCCTCCCTCGGGCGCTGGCTCGACGACGACAGCGGCGCCACCCCCGAGGTGGTCCAGTCGGCCCGCCAGCGCGCCGACGCCCGCCGGGCCGCGCTGCGCGGCCGGGGCAGCGCCGGCCGCTGAACGAGTACTTCGACCGAACCGCACCGCACACCGAACCGCACCGCCCGCCGAGTCACCACCCTCGACCGAAGCAGGAGCGTTTCCCATGACCGACAGCCCGGAGCAGGACTACGACCCGGGTGACGTGGCCATCATCGGCATGTCGCTGCGGGCCCCCGGCGCCCGTACCAAGGAGGAGTTCTGGGACAACCTCGTCCACGGCCGGGAGTCCGTCTCCTTCCTGGCCAAGGACGACATCCATGTCGACGAGACCCTGATCCACAGCCCGTTCTACGTACGGGCCTGCGGCGTGCTCGACACCTACGACCAGTTCGACCCGTCGGTGTTCGGCATCAGCGACCGGATGGCCGCCGCGATGACCCCGGAGAACCGGCTGTACCTGGAGAGCGCCTGGGAGGCGCTGGAGGACGGCGGCTACGACCCGGACCGGCTCACCGCCGAGATCGGCATGTACGGCGCCAACAACCCGCAGACCGCCGCGCTCTACAGCTCCCCGCCGGACCGGGTGTCGGTCGGCCCGGAGGCGATCGAGGCCAGTCTGGCGTGGTCGCCGGACACCATGACCTCCAACGCGCTCTACTACATGGGGCTCACCGGCGAGGCCGTCACGGTCGCCGCGGTCTGCGCCGGCTTCCACTACGCGGTGCACCTGGCCTGCCAGTCGCTGCTGCTCGGCCAGACGGACATGGCGATCGCCGGCGGCGCGATGGTCCGGCTGCCGCACCCCCGCGGCCACCTGTGGGAGGAGAACCGCGTCCTGTCCAGGGACGGCCACTGCCGGCCCTTCGACGCCAACGGCACCGGCACCGCGCTGTCCAGCGGTGTCGTCACCCTGCTGCTGAAGCCGCTGGGCCGGGCCGTCGCCGACCGCGACCACGTCTACGCGGTGGTGAAGGGCTCGGCGGTCAACAACAACGGTGTCAGCGCGATGGCCTACGGCCTGGCCCAGCCCGAGCGGCTGAGCGCCTGCATCGCCAACGCGATGCAGGTCGGCGGCGTGGACCCGGAGACGGTGTCCATGTACGAGGCCAACGGTCTGGGCCTGCCGATGACCGACGAGCTGGAGGTGCACGCGGCGGGCATGGCCTTCGGCAAGCAGACCGGGACCACCTCGATCGGCGGCGTCAAGGGCAATGTGGGCCACGGCGGCGTGGTGTCGGGCGGCTTCGGCGCGATGAAGGCCGCGCTGGCGCTGTACCACCGGACGCTCCCGGCCACGATCAACCTGACCGAGGTCAACCCTGACCTCGACTTCCCCAGCACCCCCTTCGTGCCGCAGCTGGAGACGGCCGCCTGGGACCCGGAGGCCGGCATCCGCCGGGCCGGCATCACCTCGCTCGGCGGTGGCGGCTACAACGCCCACCTGCTGCTGGAGGAGGCGCCCGACGCCGCCCGGCGCGCACCCGAGCCGGCGGGCCGGCCGCGGCTGGCCACCCTGTCCGCCCTGGACGACGAGGCGCTCGCCCGGCAGCGCGAACGGCTGCTGGCCCGACTGGAGGCCGACCCGGAACTCCGGCTGGACGACGTCTGCTTCAGCCTCAACCTCGGCCGCAAGGTGATGGCCCGGCGCTGGGCCGCGGTGGTGCGCAGCCGCGAGGAGCTGATCGCGGCGCTGTCCGGGGACGCCCCCGCCGGTACGGCCGTCACCTCGACGGCCGCCGCCCCGCCGTCCGACCCGGGCGCCTTCGGCCGCACCGACCACGGTCTGGTACCGGCCGGCGGCGACGCGGCGGCGCTGGCCGGGCTGGCGGCCGCCTGGGTGGGCGGCAGCCAGGTGGACTTCGGCGCCCTGCACCGGGGGGAGTCCGGGCGCCGGGTGCCGCTGCCCACCTATCCGTTCCGGCCCCGCCGGTTCTGGCGCACGGACTGGTGAGCATGAGCGCCTCCACACCGGTCCCGGCCCCGGATGCCGTGGACGCCCTGGACCTGGGCGACCCGGCGACCTTCGCCGACCACCGCCTCGACCTCGACGGGTACTGGCGCGGTCTGCGCGACCGCGCGCCGCTGCACTGGAACCCGCCGGTCGACGGCCGGCGCGGGTTCTGGGTGCTGTCCCGCCACGAGGACATCATCGCCACCTACCGCGACAACGTGAACTTCACCTCGGAGCGCGGCAATGTGCTCGTCACCCTGCTGGAGGGCGGCGACGCGGCGGCCGGCCGGATGCTGGCCGTCACCGACGGGCACCGGCACCACGAGTTGCGCAAGATCCTGCAACGGGTGCTCTCGCCGCGGGTGCTCGACGAGGTCGCGCGGACGGTCCGGGCCAACACCCGGTTGTGGATCCGGGAGGCGGTCGAGGCCGGCAGCTGCGAGTTCGCCGAGGAGATCGCGAGCCGGATCCCGATGACCACCATCTCCAGCCTGCTCGGGGTGCCCGAGGAGGACCGGGACTACCTGCTGAGTCTGACCAAGGCGGCGCTCTCGGCGGAGGACGAGGACGTCGACGCGGTCGATTCCGAGATGGCCCGCAACGAGATCCTGATGTACTTCATGGACGTCGTCGAGGAGCGCCGCGAGTCGCCCGGCGAGGACGTGATCAGCATGCTGATCGCCAGTTCGATCGACGGGGTCCCGCTGTCCGACGAGGACGTGGTGCTCAACTGCTACAGCCTGATCATCGGCGGCGACGAGACCAGCCGGCTGACGATGATCGACTGCCTCCACACCCTGGCGGCCCGGCCCGACGAGTGGCGGCGGTTCAAGCACGGCGAGGTCGCGGTCGGGACGGCGGTGGACGAGGTGCTGCGCTGGGCCTCGCCCACCATGCACTTCGGGCGCAGCGTCGAGCGGGAGACCGAACTGCACGGCGTCCGGCTGCGGCCGGGCGAGATCGTCACCCTCTGGCACGCCTCCGGGAACCGCGACGAGCGGGTCTTCGACCGGCCCGGGGTGTTCGACCTCGGCCGCGCGCCGAACAAGCACATGGCCTTCGGCTACGGTCCGCACTTCTGTGTCGGCTCGTACCTGGCCAAGGTGGAGATCGCCGAACTGCTCGACGCCCTGCGGGACTTCACCACCGGCTTCGAGCAGACCGAGGAGGCACTGCGGATCCGGTCGAACTTCCTGACCGGCTTCTCCACGATGCCGGTGCGGTTCACCCCCGACCCCTCCGGACTGAAGGCCGCCGACGACTGACGCCGGCCACCATCCGATCAGTGAGCGCAGGAGTGCGGATGAACATCTACATGTCAGGACAGGGGGCGTTCGCGGTCCAGGTCGCGGAGGCCCTGCTGGACGAGGGGCACAAGATCGTCGGCGCGGCCGCCCCCCGGCTGCGCAAGGGGAAGTCCGACGAGGGCGACGCGATGTCCTGGGACCGGCTGCGCTCCTGGGCGTACCACCGGGACGTCCCGTGGACGGATTCGGCGGAACTGCGGGCGATGCACATCCCGGACGGGGTGGACATCATCCTCGCCGCGCACTCGCACGCCTTCCTCGGCCGGCGGACCAGGGCCAGGGCGGCGGTCGCCACCATCGGCTACCACCCGAGCCTGCTGCCGCTGCACCGGGGCCGGGACGCGATCCGGTGGACGGTGCGGGACGGCGACAAGGTGACCGGCGGCAGCGTCTACCACCTCACCGAGCGCACGGACGGCGGGCCGCTCGCCGCCCAGGAGCACCTTCTGGTGCCGCCGGGCTCGACCCCGCAGACCCTGTGGCGGGACCACCTGGCGCCGCTCGGGGTGCGGCTGCTGCTGAAGGTGGTCGCCGACCTCGCCGCGAACCGGCGGATCGAGGTGCCGCAGGACGAGAGGCTGGCGACCTGGGAGCCCGCGATGGACGCGCCGCCGCTGTTCAAGCCCGAACTCATCGCCCTGCCGGGCACCGACACGGTCCGGGTCGAGAGCGGCCGGTGGGCCCTGCACGAGCGCTGAGG
>NZ_JZWY01000766.1:0-9807 GCF_000966955.1 Streptomyces sp. NRRL S-495 | reverse complement strand
GAGATGTGTATAAGAGACAGGTGTCAGGCCAAGGCCGGGGCTACGCCGGGAACAGCGTCCGGTGGACGGGGTGCTCGCGGAAGCCCCGGCCGCGGTGCGGCGAGCCGTGGGTGGCGGACAGTTCCCCGGCCGCGGTGCGCAGGGTGGCGGCCAGGTGGTAGTCCGGGTGGACGCCGTCGGCGCCGGTCCGGACCCGGAAGGTCAGGTCGAGCGTGTCGCCGCGCTCGACCGGGACCTCGGCGTCGAACAGCGGGAAGTACACCGACGCCCAGCTGGTCGGGTCCCGGAGGGCGTCCAGGGGCTCCTCGTCCGGGAGGCAGGCGATCCGGAGCCAGGTGAGCACGCCGTCCACGCTGCCCGGGCGGCGGACCGTGAGCCGGACCCGCCGCTCCTGCTCCGCCCGCAGGTCACCGTTGAAGTCGAGGACCTCGACCTCCTCCTCGGTCGAGAGGAGGGCTTCCGGGTCCGGGTCGCCGATCCGCAGGCGGACGTCGAACGGCGCCCCGTTCCACTCGAAGATCCGTTCCAGATAGGGGACCGCCTCGGGTGCGAAGGCCACCGGGGCACCGCCCAGGACCTCCCGGAGGTTCACCGCGGCCGCCCGGGTGACGCACCGGTGCGGCACGACGACACCGCCGGGCACCAGGTGCCGGCGCCGGGCGTCGGCCAGGACCGCGGCGGCGCCCTCCGCGCCCGCGACCGACCCGATCACCTCGGCCACGCAGACCTCCGCCGGGGGCCCGATCTCCAGTTCGGTGGACTCTCCGTGCAGCAGGGTGACCCGGTCCGCGAGGCCCCAGGCGAGGCGGTTGGCCGACGCGTTGCGGAAGGTCTCCGCCATGGCCTCGATCGCCACGGCGCCGCTCGCGCCGCAGGACACGCTCTCCCGGGCCCAGTTGAGGTGTTCGCCGGTGCCGATGTCGAGCACCCGCCGCCCCGGCGCCAAGGCGCGGACCGCCGCGCGGAACCGTTCCACCCGGCTCTCGTCGGACGTCAGCGCGCCGTAGAGCGCGGAGTCGTAGACCGGGTACTCGCCGATGCTCGGCCAGAGGACGGCGCCCGCGGCGCCTCCCCCCGGCCGGGCGGCGACCCGTACGCCGACCTTCGTACCACCCACCGAGATGTCAAGACGTTCTGTCACTTGTCGTTCCCTCGTTGTGAATCACTGCGGTCGAGCTGTTCCTCCGGGGTGTTCCGACCGGGCCGCCCCGGCCGGAACACCCCGGCCGAAATACCCCGGCCGTAATACCCCGGCCCTGGTCAGAGCGCGTGACCGGGCGTTCTCCGGACCAGCGCCCTGGCCATGGCCCGCAGGGTGTGCGCGGTGGCGAAGTGCGGGAGTTGCAGGCCTTCGAGGCCCCGGCGGCGCAGGGTCTCGACCACGGCGGGGGCGAGGACGGCACGGCCGCCGGCCTCCGCGTAGGTGAGGGCCAGGTTGACCGTCCCGAAGCCGTGGGTCTCCTGCAGGGCGGCGACGAGTTCGCGCTCGGGCTCGGTCGTGGGGCCGAGCACCGGGGTGCCGTCGCCCGGCAGCCAGTCGGCACCGGCCGCCAGGTCGGGGAGCCCGGGACCGGTGGCGCGGCTCGCGGACCCCTCGGCGAGGCGGTAGCGGTGCGGCGCGATCAGGTCGCCCTCCAGGTGGAGCCGGGACAGCACGTACTCGTGCACGTCGAACAGGCAGGACGGCCCGTCGAGCGACACCCGCGCCACGATCTCCTCGTCCTCCTCGGACACCTCGGCGGCGAGCACCCCGGGGCAGCCGGCGACCACCTCGGCGACGGTGTCGAGGTGGACCCAGGTCCCCCGCACCAGCCGGGCTTCGGTCGAGCGCGCGAAGTCCGGCGGGAGCAGCGCACGGGCGGCGGCCAGGGGGACGTCCGGCTGTTCGGCGACCAACCGGACGAACCTCGGCAGCAGTTCGGACATGTGGTGGACGATCCCGGCCGGGAGCATCACCGCGTCCACGTCGAAGTCGACGGCCACCGCGGCGTCGTCGACGTAGATCCAGGTGGCGTAGCTCCAGGGCTCCTCGCCGGACCGCCATTCGTCGGTGCGGGTCAGCCGGACCTCCGCGACGGGGATCCCGTCGGTTTCCGGGGTGTCCGGTTCCGAGAGCCCCTGGTAGTTGAAGTACAGGCCGCGGACGGATCCGATGCCGCGCTCCTTCTCCAGCCGCAGCCGGGAGTCCTGGTCCCGGATGCCCAGCCGCAGTTCCTCGGTGTAGGCGCGCAGGGCCCCGGCGGACACCTCGGTCAGGGACTCCGCCAGTGTCCGCTCCTCGTCGAGGTCCACCATGATCTCCAGCGCCTTGGCGACGAGGTCGATGCTGTCGTCACTGGGGAGCCGGAGACCGATCGCGTTGACGACCATGATCCGGGGGATGCCCGAGTAGCGGGAGATCAGCCAGCCGACGGCGTGCATCAGGACCATGGCCCGGGACACCCCGTGCGCCCGGCAGACCCGGTCCAGGAGCGGCAGGAGTCCCTCGTAGCGCACCGCGGACATGAGGAACCGCGGGTCCGGGGTCTCCTCCTTCACGGTGGCCGGCACCAGCAGCCGGGGGGCCAGCGCCCTGGGGTCCCGGCTGTACCGCGCCCTGCTCTCCGGGGTCCGCGGGATCCGGCGCTCCTTGGCCGCCCGGTCGAGCGGGTGGGTGATCCGCAGGGGCTTCTCCGTCCCCGTCCCCGCGCAGAGCGCCAGGAACTGTTCCCTGAGGTTCCGCACCCCGGAGCCGTCGAGCACGATGTGCTCGAAGACCAGGCTGAGCACCCGGACCTCGTCGTCCTCGACGAACAGCCGCACCGACCACAGCGGCCGGGTGTACAGCGAGCCGCCGACGAGCGGGTGGATCCCGCCCTCCTCGCCGTACTCCGCCAGGGTGCCCAGCTCGGCGACGGTCAGCGGCAGCCGGAAGCCCTCGGCCTCGAAGACCAGTTGGTACGGAAGGTTGTCCGGGCCGAGCCCGAACGCGGTCCTGAGCACCTCGTGCCGCTCGACCAGCACCGTCAGCGCCGCCGTCGCCGCCTCGACGGAGATGCCCGCCGGGAGGTCCCACTGCTTGGACCAGGCGTTGTCGATGTCCCCCTTCTCCCGCCAGTAGAGCCGCAGCCACCAGCGTTCCTGCTGTTCGGTGAGCGGACCGCTCCGCACGACAAGACTCAATTCCTCCACCCCTCCGTGGATCGACAGTGGGACGCGGACCGGTCGGGCCCGCCCCGGGAAGCGGCCGCCGGGACCACCCCGGGAACCGGCCGGCCGCCGGGCCCGCCTCAGGAGCCGGCCGCCCGCCGGGCCGCGAGGAGTGCCCGGTTGATGTCCTCGTGGTCGTCCTCGTAGCTGCCGTTGAGCAGGACGTGCCCGACCCCGGCGCGCAGGTACTCGGCGAGCCGGGAGCCGACGTCCTCGTGGCTGCCGACCAGGAACGGCGCACTGGCGTGGCCGCTGCGGAAGGCACCCAGCCAGTACGCGTCCGGTTCCTTCTCTCCGGCAGCCCCGGCGGACTCGGCAGCCCCGGCGGACTCGGCGGACTCGGCGGACTCGGCAGCCCCGGCGGCCTCGGCCACGGCCTCGACGGCCAGTCGGCGCGACCAGGAGTTCTGGGAGACGGTCTTGAGCAGCGTCTCCTGCCGGCCCTGCCAGGTCTCGGGGAACCGCTCCCTGGCCGTCGCCCAAGCGTCCTCCCGGGCCGACCCGGCGACGATGCCGATCCGGATCCCGAGCTCGCCGGTGTAGCCGCCGGCCAGCAGCGGCTCCAGGAAGGTCTCCTCCCACTCCGGGTAGCGGGCGGGGTGGGTGACCACCACGTCGGCGACGTCCCTGGCCACACCGATGCTGGCCGGCGAGGAGCCGGCGACGAACAGCTTGCACCGCGAGAGGACTTCGGGCCGGGGCTCCAGCCGGAACTTGCGGTAGGAGTAGAACCGGCCCTCGGTGTCGACCTCCTCGCCGCGCAGCAGCGCGCGCAGGACCAGCCCGTACTCGCGCATCCGCTCGTACCGCTCGTCGTGGCCGAGTTGGTCGCCGGTGCGGCGCAGTTCGTCGTCCCGGGCGCCGGCCACCAGGTTGAAATGCAGCGGGCGGCCGTACAGCGTCGCGTACGCCGCGGCCATCGCGGCGGCGGTGTGGGGCGGCAGCGAGGAGGGCTGGACGGCGATCAGCGGGACGAGGGTGTCGGTGGCGGCGCCGAGCTGGCCGGCGATCAGCCAGGGGTCGACCTCGTGGAGGTTGTGCGGGACGAGGATGCCCGACCAGCCGGCGCGCTCGCAGGCCGCTCCGGTCTCCCGCAGCCGGGAGAGGTAGTCCTGCTCGAACTCACGCTGTCGGCTTGCCGATTCCGGGGTCACGGAATAGACGTGCACGGTGTTCCTCCGTCAGTCGATGGCGAGTACGCCGGTCGGGTCGTTGCTGTTCCCCTGCGGGCGCAGGTCCTCGGGGTCCACGTAGTCGCGGATCCGGCGGATCAGCGTGGTGCTGTTCTGGCCGAAGCGGTGCGGCTCGCGGAGGTTGGTGATCTCCAGCCGGCCGCCGTCCCGGCCCTTGAGGGATTCGAGGTAGCGCAGCACCGCCCGCCCCTGCGGGTACGTCATCAGGTAGTGCGCGGCGAACATGCCGCCGGCCGGGTTGACCAGCTCCCAGTACTCGCGGACGAAGGCGAGCGTGTCCCAGGTGTCGATCCAGGCGAAGTCGATCAGGCCGAAGGCGTCCCTGACCTTGTCGGCCGAGCCCCTCAGATCGCCCTCGATGACCTGGCAGACGCCGGTGAGGTCGAGTTGGTCGAGGACGTCGAGGGCCCTGGGGGCGGAGGAGGAGGTGTCCGTCATCCGGTCGATGCAGATGAGCCTCGGCTCGTACGGCTCGTCGTAGTACGGGGCGTGGGCGAGCGGCTGCGCCTCGCTCGACCCGGGGGTGCCGAGCAGGGCGCGTTCGGCCTCGAAGGCCTCCTTGTTGTCCTTGAGCGCCCTGGCCAGGTAGGGGGTGGTGTACCCCATGCCGACCTCCAGGACGCGCTGCGGCCGCAGCGTGCGGATGAGCCAGTACAGCAGCGGGGCGGTGGAGTCGGTCCCCATCTCGGGGACCTCCAGGGACTTCACCGTCGAAACGAACGCGTCATCGATCATGAGACACCTGCCGGATGCGGCCCCGGGGCGGGGCACGTGGTGGATGGGCCTTCGGACGTGGGTGCGGCTAGGAGTTGTACTCGACCGCCAGGGCCGACCAGGAGTACGGTCCGCCGGTCGCGAGCAGGAGGCGGTCCCCGGGGTCGAGCGCGCCCGAGGCGGCCAGTCGGTGCAGGGTGATCAGGAGGTCCGCCGAGAAGCAGTGCCCGAGTTCGGTGACGGGCCCGAGCAGGAGCTTCCCGGGGGGCATCCGCATGGCCGCGAGCAGGAACTTCTGGGCGGCCGGGCGGTAGTTGGGCAGGATCGCGTACCGGAAGTCGGCGCGGGTCCGCCCGAGGGTGTCGAGCAGGGCGGTGACGGTCTCGGAGGCGAGCCGGACCGTCGAGAGCAGCCCCTGTTCGGCGGGGTCGGCGTCGGCGAGCCGTACGGCCGTGCGGCTCGCGGCGGCCTCCACCCTGAGCCGGGGGCCGGCCCTGTCCGGTCCACCGGAGAGCACGCAGGCGGCCGCCCCGTCGCTGAACACGGACAGGCCGCTCGCCATGATCCGGTCCCGGCCCTCCGCCCGGTCGGCGAGCAGCAGCAGGACGCGCTCGCACCGGCCGGAGGCCAGGGCGTCGGAGGCGACCCGGACGGCGGGGACCAGGTTGCCGCAGTCCTGCCCGGACAGGGCGAGGTGCTCGACGTCGTTGAGGCCGAGGCGGTCCAGGATCCGGGCCAGCGAGCCGGTGGTGTCCGGGTCGTTCTCGCTGACGTAGACCACGAGGTCGGGCCGGGCGGCGGTGGCGAGGGTCCGCTCGGCGGCCGTGGCCGCGAGGTCCCAGATCTCGCGCCGGCTCTCCCGGAAGCGGACGATCTCGGTGACCAGCGGGGAGATGTCCGCGGATGGCCGAGATGGTGGTGCCGTGCATGGTTCCCTCTCACTCGTCGTGGGCCGGGCGCGGGGTCAGGCGCGGGGTCAGGCGCGGGGGCTGGGGCTGGGGCTCACCAGGTGACGGGGAGCCGGTGCACCCCGTAGAAGCCCATGTCGGTGGCGAGCGGGACCTCCTCCGGCGGCACCGCCAGGGCCAGGTCGGGGAAGCGCCGGAAGAGGGCGGGGAACGCGACCCGCATCTCCAGCCGCGCCAGGTTCCGGCCCAGGCACTGGTGGATCCCGTGGCCGAAGGCCAGATGGCCCGAGGTCCGCCGGGAGAGGTCCAGCCGGTCGGGGTCGGCGAACTGCGCGGGGTCCCGGTTCGCCGCCGACAGCGACACCGTCACCGACTCGCCCGCCCTGAGCAGCCGGCCCCCGAGCTCGATGTCCTCCAGCGGAGTGCGCGGGACCCCGAAGTGGAAGATCGTCAGATAGCGCAGCAGTTCCTCCACCGCGTTGTCGGCCAGCGCCGGGTCCCGCTTCAGCGCGGCCAGCTGCTCGGGGTGCGACAGCAGGGCGAAGGTCCCTAGGGCGAGCGAGCTCGCGGTCGTCTCGTGCCCGGCGGTGAGCAGCAGGACGCCCGCGCCGGCGATCTCCTCGGTGCTCAGGGTGCCGTCCTCGACGAGCATGCTCAGCACGTCGTCGCCCGGCCGGGTCCGCCTGCTCCGGGTGAGCTCCCGCAGGAACCCGTCCAGGCGGTCCATCGCCAGGGCGGCCTCCCCGGCGGAGGCGTCCAGGCTGAACAGGAGGGCGCTGTCGCGCTGGAAGGCGGCCCGCTCCCCGTAGGGCACGCCGAGGAGTTCGCAGATCGCGAGCGAGGTCACCGGCAGCGCGAACCGCTCGACCAGGTCGGCCGGCGGCCGGGAGTCGGCCATGGCGGTGAGGCGTTCCTCGACGAGCTGCTCGATCCGCGGCCGCAGGGCCTTCGTCCGGTGGGCCGTGAAGGTCCCGGCCAAGGGGCGGCGGACCCGGGTGTGGGCGGGGGGATCCATGTCGACCATCCAGCCGGGCAGCGCGGGGACGCCGAAGAAGGGGTCGGCGCCGGGCCGGGCCACCGGTGCCCGTTTGAGCTCGGAGCCGGCGCTGAACCGCGGGTCGGCCAGCACGCTCCGGGCCAGGGCGTGGCCGGTCACCAGCCAGCCGGTGTGGCCGTCGGGGTAGGCCAGCGGGCGGATCGGCTCCCCGCCGCGGTGGTCGGCCAGTTCGGACGGCGGGTCGAAGGGGTTGGGCCGGACCGTGGGCAGCGGGGACGCCGGCGAGGACGGGTGCGGGCACGGGTGCGAGGACGGTTGGGCGGCGTGCGTCATCGGACCTCCTTCCGCAGGAACTCGGCGAGCCGCGCGACCCCGGTCTCGATCTCCCCGGGGTCGAGGTAGCTGCAGGAGAGCCGCAGCCGGTGGTCGCCCCCGGAGCCGAGGTGGAACGGCGCCATCGGCGTCCACAGCACGCCGTACTCCGCCGCCGACCGTTCGAGCAGGGCGGTGTCGGCGGGCACCGGCAGCGTCATCCGGACGAAGAACCCGCCCTCGGGCCGGTTCCAGCTGATCCCGTCGGGCAGGCCGTCGGCCAGGTGGCGGTCCAGCGCCTCGGCGAGGTGGTTGAGGTTCCGCTGGTAGAGCTCCGACTTGCGCCGGCTCAGCGCCATCAGGGAGCCGCCGTGCTCCAGCAGCATGCCGCCGATCACGGCCTGGCAGATCGGGGAGGTGTTGACGGTCACCATGCTCTTGGCGGCCGCGAGTCCGTCGGCCAGCAGGGTCCCGGCGCCGCCCGGGCGGACGACCTCCTGGTCCGCGACCACGTAGCCGACCCGGGCGCCGGGGAAGCAGACCTTGGCGAAGGTCCCGAGGTGCACCACCCGCCGGTTCCGGTCCAGCGCCTTGAGCAGCGGCAGCTCCGTCCCGGGCGCCGCGGTGAAGCCGTAGGCGTTGTCCTCCAGCACCAGGAAGTCCTCGCGGTCGGCGAGTTCGAGCAGGCGGTGGCGGACGTCGAGCGGCATCCGGCCGCCGCCCGGGTTGGCGAAGTCGGGCGCGACGTAGCACGCGCGGACCCTCCGGCCGGTGCCGCGGGCGGTCCGGCAGCGCGCCGCCAGGGCGTCGAGGTCGAGCCCGAGCGGGGTCTCCTCGACCCCGACCAGGTCGATGTCGAGCAGCCGGGCGGCCCCCCTGATGCCGACGAAGCAGGGGTCGGCGACGGCGAGCACGTCCCCCCGGGAGCCGAACAGGGTGCGCAGCGTCAGGAACATGGCCTCCTGGGCGCCGACGGTCACCACCACCGCCGCCTCCGGCACGTCGACGGCGTGGTCCCGGCGCAGCGCCCCGGCGACGAGGTCGCCGATCAGCCCGCGGCTCGGCCCGTACTCCAGCAGCAGCCGGCGCGCCCGGTCCGGGGTGTGGCCCCGGTCCCGGACGAGGTGGTCGAGGAAGCGGTCGAGGTAGCGCCCGGGGGCGAGGTCGGGCAGCAGGTCCGGGTGGGGAGCGCCCGGGGCGAAGGAGACGGCGTCGGGGTAGCGGGCCATGACCTCGTTGAGGAAGCCGATCGAGCCGAGCACGGGCTCCGCCAGCGAGGCGTGCAGCGAGGTGGCGTCCAGGCGCACCGGGCGGGGGTTCACCGGCGGGCCGACGAGCGCTGCCGGCGGGCCTCGACCTTGGCCAGGACGTCCTGGCTGTAGGCCCGGGCCACCTGGGCCACCGCGAACTCGGCCAGGTACTCGCGGTAGAGGTCGAGCGGCTCCTCGGCGAGGTTCAGCATCCGCCGGTTGGCGGCCACGGCGGGGGCGCCGAGTTCGCGCACGGCGCGCTCGACGGCCTCGTCCATGGCCTCCGGGGGGACGACCTCGTCGCACAGCAGCCGCGCCTCGGGGTCGGCCATGGTGATCCTGCGCCCGCCGAGGACGATCTGCCGGGCGAGCCGGCCGCCGGTCAGCCGGGTGAGGCGGAGGTTGCCGAGGCCCGGCACGATCCCCTCCTCCGCGGCGGGGAGGGCGACGTAGGCGCCGGTCTCGGCGACGACCCGGTCCAGGACCAGCAGCAGTTGCATGCCGCCGCCGATCGCGAACGAGTCGACCGCGCCGATCCACGGCTTGGCGACGGTGCGCTCGGTCCAGGCGCCGGGGGCGGGGTCGGTGAGCAGGCCGCGCGCGATCTTGTGCAGGGTGCCGAGTTCCCGGCCGAGGAGGAAGTCGACGAAGGAGATGGCGCCGTCCCGCAGGTCCTTGAGGTTGATGCCCGCGCTGAAGACCCGGCGGCCCCGGTAGCGGGGGTGCTCCATCTCGCCGCCGCGGAGCACGCCGACCCGCACCCGGTCGTCCAGCAGGGCGAGGTCGACGGCGGTTTCGAGGTCGGCGTTCAGCCGGTTGTCCTCGGCGTTGAGGCAGTGGGTGTTGTGGAACGTCACATGGGCGGCGTGACCGCGGCGCTCGACCAGGACGGTGCCGAGGCGGATCCGGCCCGTGCCCCGGAACTCCTCGGCCAGGTCCAGGGCCCGCCGGGTGGGCGTCAGCATGGTCTCGACCAGATGGGTGCCCGCGGTGGGCGAGCGCAGCACGGCGCCGCAGAACAGGCCCTGGTCGATCTCCCGGCCTTCCTTGTCGGCCTGGATGCGGCGCTGTTCGGCGTCCAGCTGGGCCCGGGTCGGGACCAGGCCGGGGACGTGCTCGGCCGCCGCGGCGAGGAGCTCGGGCAGCCGCAGCCGCCGGGTCAGGCCCGCGGTGAGTTCGCCGTACACCGTGTCGACGTGGTGGGTGAGGAAGGCCCGGCGGGCCGCCCTGGTCTCGGTGTGGAG
>NZ_JZWY01000761.1:0-13942 GCF_000966955.1 Streptomyces sp. NRRL S-495 | reverse complement strand
ACGTGCAGCTGCCGATGGGCTACATCGGCGTGCCGCGCCGCGGGCGCGCCGCCCGGGCGATGGAACTGCTCGACCTGATGGGCATCGCCCCGGCCGCCGACCGCACCCCGGCCGGGCTCTCCGGAGGCGAGCAGCAGCGGGTGGCGATCGCCGTCGCCCTGGCCAACGAACCCCGGCTGCTGCTCGCGGACGAACCCACCGGCGAGCTGGACACGGCCACCTCGGAGGAGATCTTCGGTGCCCTGCGCACCGCCAACACCCAGCTGGGCACCACCGTGCTGATCGTCACCCACGACGCCCTGGTGGCCGACCAGGTCCGCCGCACGGTGCGGATCCGCGACGGGCGCACCTCCACCGAGGTGCTGCGCCACCCGGCCGGAACCGGCCCGGACGGCGCGCTCACCGCCCAGGAGTACACCGTGCTGGACCGCGTCGGCCGGCTCCAGCTGCCGCGCGAGTTCACCGAGTCGTTGGGCCTGGCACACCGCGTGCGGCTGGTCCTGGAGCACGACCACGTCTCCGTGTGGCCCGACCTCGGCCACCCGCCCGCGGGCACCGGGGCCGGCACCGAGGCGGGCGAGGGCAGGGCGGGCGAGGACGGGCACGCCCGGAGCTGACACGACGGCGCGACCGGCCGGCCGGAGCGGGCGGGTGCCGCTCCGGGGTGAACAGCACCCCGCTGACGCCCCGACACCCTCCGGCCGCCCCGAGGGCCCCGGTGTCGGACCCGCTGCCTAGGCTGGGGGCAGCCGATGATCAAGGGAGCAGGACTGTGCGGATCGAACGTCACCAGGTGGACGGGGCGCGGGTGGCGGAAGCCCGCGAGGACTTCGTGGACCGGATCGGGAGGCAGGTCCACTCCTACTCCCGCGCCGGTCTGATGACCACCACCGAGTGGCAGCTGATCTCCGACTCCTTCCTCGACTACCTCGGCGCCCTCTCCACCACCCGGCCCGACCTGCATTCCGCCGAGGCCAGGGCCGTCCTCAAGGACGCCGCCGCGGCGGCCGCCGGCGCCGTTTCCTTCGCCGCCTACTACCCGGTCGACAGCTTCCACGTCTTCCTCGACTACCCGAACTTCGGGATGAGCTACGACCGCGAGCGCGGACAGGAGCGCGACCCTCACCACCGGGTCACAGCCGGGGAGTGGCTCGACGCCTTCTGTCTCGCCATCGTCGCCGACCAGGTCTCCGTCCACGGTGAGGCCTTCGGCTGGGCCCGGCAGCTGATGCCCGCCGGGCCGGCCACGCCCGCCCTCGAACTCGTCGACGGCCTCCTGGCCCACTTCTTCGAGGACGACGGCGTCCCGGCCGGCAGCACCGCCCCCGTCGCCGAACCGCAGCCCGGTCTGCGCGCCCTGCGCGCCCTCGGTGCCGGGGACCGCGAGGTCTTCGACGCCGCCCTGCTCGCCCTGCTCCAGGACGGGCCGCAGGGCACCGGCCCGGCGAGCCTCCTGCCGCTGGTCCCGATCGCCCTCGCCGCCCTCGCGTACCGCACCCACGGCTGGGCTCCGGCGGTCGACACCGACTACCTCCCGCACGCCCTGGTCACCGGTTTCGAGACGGCCGGCCCGCGCGTCCACGCCTTCGGCCGCGACCCGCGTCCCGACGCCGTGGCCGCGCTCGCCGCCGGGCCCGTCCACGTCGAGCGGCCCGGTCCGGCCCGCCTGTACAGCCCGGAGAGCGAGGCGCGGTTCGAGCGGCGCACCCTAGAGGCAGTCACGGCCGGGGAGGGCGAGCCGCTGGACGCATGGGAGCTCACCGGCGCCCTGCGGTACCAGACCTACCTCCTCGCGGCGCGCGCCTCGGAGTGCGACGACGCCACCGACGCCGTGATCGCCACCCTGCGGCGCGGCTCCCAGCTGGGGGCCGCCGTGTTCCGGGCCGCCCTCGCCGAGCCGGGCACCGAGGCCGAGGCGACGATCGACGGCCGCGCCCTGCGCTTCCCCGCCCGCCGGGACCGGGACTTCGGCCCGGCCTTCTGGCAGACCGCCCTGTCATTCGCCCTGATCACCGGCTCCCCCGAGGACCTCGAACCGCTTGTCCTGGCCGGCCCCACGATCGCCGCCGAGGACCGCTCCCCGTCCGCCTCCTACCGCGCCGCCCTGCACGACCACCTCCGCGGCGCCGACCCGCGGCCGGCCACCGAGCGGGCGCTGAAGGAGGCGGAGCGCATCCGGGAGGGCTGGCTCCCGGCTCCGGCCGTCCTCCTCTCGCAGCTGATCGGGGGCGACGCGACCGGCTTCGACCTCGCCCTCCTCGACGCCCTGGAAGCCCACCGCGACCACCACAGCGTCGCCGACCGCGACACCGACGCAGGTGCCCCGCTCAGCCTCGACGTGCTCGCCCTCGCCTGCCACGCCCGCCGTACCCGCGGCTGGGTCACCCGCGTCCGCTCGCCCTACCTCCCGCCCCGCCTCCTCGAAGCCGCCGGCCGGCCCTGACCCCGCCCGCCACGCCCGCGCCCACGGGGCCTGACCCGCGCGCCGTCACTCGCGCCGACCGCCGCCCCGCGTGCGGAACCGGCGGGGCCCGGCGGATCAGCCCGGTTGCAGGGCCCGCGCCAGGTCCTCGGCCTCGCGCAGCTGCTCGACGCCCAGCCGGCGAAGGCCGCGCAGCAGCAGGGCGGCGTCCGTCGCGGACGCGTCCGGCCGGGGTCCGTCCGGCGGCAGCAGCATGCCGAGGAGCGCCGCCGGCACGGCCGCGGGCAGGCCGAGCACGGTGGCGAAGTCGACGAGCAGATCCGGGGTCAGCCGGTCCTCCCCGGCGGCGATCCGCCCGTAGGCGGTGGACATCCAGTAGCGCCCGGTGAGCAGGTGGAACACCTTCGCCGTCCCGGTCCAGCCGAGGTTGCGGGTGGCGACCATCCGCATCAGCAGGTTCCCGGCGGACCGCGGGTCGGGGGCGGGGGCCGAGGCGGGCAGGCCCTCGATCCGTCCGGTCGCCCGGACGGGCGGCAGACCGGCGACGAACGCGCGGAGTTCGGCCCGCCGGTCGGCCGGCAGCGCCTTGCCGAACCGCAGCACGCTGACGATGGAGGTGGTGGCCATCCCGCCGGCCGGTGCGAGGTCCTCCGGCAGCGGGACGGCCGCGATCTCGAACAGGTCGGCGGTGTCCAGGCCGAGCGCGGGGGCGAGGCGGCGCAGCAGTTCCTGGTCCGGCGCGGCACCGTCCAGCAGCGCGACCACGTCGGCCTCGCCGGCCCCCGCCCGGTGGGCGAACTCGGCGGGCTCCTGACCCTGGTGGTGCAGCAGGCGGGTCAGCAGGACGGCGAAGCCGGGAAGCTCTGTCATGGCGCCAGCATAGGGCGAGCCGGCCGGTTGGCCGCACCGCCGCCCACCTGGGCGGATGCCTCTCACGAGCGGCGGCGGGCAACCGTGCGGCGGGGCGGTCGGACGGCCGCCCCGGGCTCAGGCCCCTCCTCTCCGATCACCCCGGTCGGCGGGCCGGCCGACGGCTCAGAAGGCGGAGTTGGCGGTCCAGTGCGCGAGCAGCTCGTCGTCCCCCCGCACCTCGAACCGGCCGGCGGACCGGTCCAGCCGGCCGTAGAGGAGGAGCAGCAGGTCTGCGGCGGTACCCCGGACCGACGCGTCGGCGCTCGCTGCGGCCTCCCGGGCCTGCCGGTCGAGCCCGAAGCCGTCGGGACGCAGCCGGACCAGCCAGTCCCCGTCGCCGTCGGTGCGGGTGAACCGGATGGTCCGGTCCGCGCCCCGGAGGGCGGCCGTTCCGGGGGCGAACCCGGCGGCAAAAGGCAGGTTGGTCAGGAACTCCGAGACGCCGTCGGCGGCCAGCACCGGGTCGATGTCGGGGTCCAGGCCCAGGGCGAGGTCGGCGTCGACGCGGTGCACCAAGGTCTCGAACAGCATCCGGCGCACCCAGAAGCGGGCGTGCTGATCGGCGCCCCAGGCCCACATCGGCGCGTCGGGATCGACCGAGGCGAATTCCGCGCCGGCCTGCTCCGCGGCCTCGGCCAGCCAGGCGGGGTAGCCGTCCGGCGTCGGCGGCAGGTGCAGCTCGACGTCCCTGCTGCGCGGCGGCTCCTGGAGTCTCTGCCGCAGCAGGACGGTGAACCAGCGCTGCACGCTGCCGGTGTGGCGCACCAGGTCGGACAGCGTCCAACCGGGGCAGGTGGGCACCGGGGTGGCCGGGTCGGCGGTGCGGACGGTGGCGACGAAGCGCGAGGTCTCGGCGGCGACGGCGGCGGCGTGGTCGATGGGGGTGGTCACGGGTTCGTTCTCCGGGGTGGTCGGTCGGCTCGGACGGCGGCGCCGCTCGGCTCAGGTGAGTGGCTTGTCGACGACGGCCTTGGCGTGGCTGAACGTGTCGATGGAGTACTCGCCGTGGTAGCGGCCCATGCCGCTCTCCCCCACGCCGCCGAAGGGCAGGTCCGGCATGGCGAGGTGGGAGACCGGCAGGCCGAAGGAGAGCGCGCCGGAGGAGGTCTCCTCGGTGAGCCGCCGCTTGGTCCGCTCGGACTCGGTGAAGGCGTAGAGGTCGCCGCGTCGAGGTCGGGCACGGCGACGATCGGCAGGATCGGGCCGAAGATCTCCGCGCGCATCACCGGCGCGTCCGGGGAGACGTCCGCGAGGACGGTCGGGGCGAGGTAGCGCTCACCGCGGTCGTGACCGCCGCCGGTGACGACCCTCCCGTCGTCCAGCAGCGCGGTCAGCCGGTCGAAGTGGCGGTCGTTGACGATCCGCCCGTACTCGGGCTCGGCGGCCGGGTCGTCGCCGAACAGCTCGCGCACGGCGTCGGCGAGGTGCCGCTCCAGTGCGGGGGCGCTCTCGCCGATGGCGAGGACGTAGTCGGGGGCCACACAGGTTTGGCCGGCGTTGAGGAACTTGCCCTGGGCGATCCGGTTCGCGGTGACCGCCAGGTCGGCGCCGGGCTCGACCACGACCGGGCTCTTGCCGCCGAGTTCCAGGGTGACCGGGGTGAGGTGGCGGGCGGCCGCGGCCATCACGATCCGGCCGACCGCACCGTTGCCGGTGTAGAAGATGTGGTCGAACCGCTGCTCCAGCAGGGCGGTGGTCTCGGGGACGGCGCCCTCGACCACGGCCACCGTGTCCGGGCCGAGGTAGCGCGGCAGCAGCCGGGCCATCGCGGCGGAGGTGGCGGGGGCGAGCTCGCTGGGCTTGACGACCACCGTGTTGCCGGCCGCCAGGGCTCCTACCAGCGGGACCAGCGCGAGCTGCAGCGGATAGTTCCAGGGCGCGACAACCAGGACCACGCCGAGCGGATCGCGGACCACCCGGGCCGAGGCGGGCCGGAAGAACCCGGGGACATCGGCGGGCTTCGGCCGGAGCCACTCCTCCAGGTGCGCGACGGTGTGGTCGAGCTCGTTCAGCGTGAACCCGATCTCGGTGCGGTACGCCTGCGCCGCGCTCTTGCCGAGGTCGGCGGCCAGCGCCTGCTGGAACACCTCGGTCTGCTCGGTGAGCATCGAACGCAGGGCGGCGAGCCGGTCCAGGCGCCGGGCGAGGGGCTTGGTCCGGCCACTGTCGAAGGTGGCGCGCAGGCGGGTGACCAGGGCGGGAACGTCGGCCGCAGCGGGGGGCGGGGTGTGCGTCATGAGGGTCACGCGGTCCTTCCAGGGGCTTGAAGACCTGGATGGTTGATGTCTTCAAGTACTTTCGACGGTAGACCTCGATGGTTGAGGATGTCAACCGATCTCCCTATGCTGGACCCATGCCCCAGACGCCCCGGCCCGCACCAGCGCCCTCCCCCGAAGAGCTGATGGACCGGCTCGCGCGGGTGGCAGCGTCCTACTACCGCCACTTCGCGACGGTGGCCGCCGAGCACGGGCTCACCCTGATGCAGGGCAAGACGCTCAGCCTGCTGGTCCGCCCCCGGCCCATGCGCGCCCTCGCCGACCTGCTGGCCTGCGACGCCTCCAACGTCACCGGCATCGTCGACCGGCTCGCGGCCCAACACCTCGTCCGCCGGGAAACCGACCCGGCCGACCGCCGGATCAAGAACATCGTGCTGACCGAACAGGGCGAGCGCACCGTCCACGGCATCCGGGCCGAGCTGATGTCCGGCCTCACCGCGCTCGAACACCTCACACCCGACGAGCGCGACACCCTGCACACCCTGCTGGGCCGCGCCTTCCCCGAGACCGCCGCCCCACAGGACCAGTCCCTCCTTTCCCCTTGACCCGCGAGTTTCCCCTTGACCCGCGAGCGGACCGGACGAGGACGCCCGCGACGGGGAGTCCGGCCCGGAGGACGGTGGCGGGCGCCCGTGGAACGCGGGGCCCGGGGCAGCGGCGGGGCGGCTTCGAAGGTCGGAGCACCGGAAACGGAACCGCACTTCGGGCCGGGGCGCCCAGGTGGCGAAATCACCGGCTTTCGACACCGGAACCTGTCAGCATCCTCGGATGGAGATCCGTCGCGTCACCCGGACCGAAACCGTCAATGCCGCCGCGCACCTGTTCGACACCGCCCCGGAACAGGAAGCGACCGAACGGTTCCTGGCCGATGAGCGCCATCACCTGCTGATCGCCTACGTGGACGATGCCCCGGCGGGGATGGTCACCGGCGTCGAGATGACACATCCGGACAAGGGGACCGAGATGTTCCTGTACGAGCTGGGCGTGGACGAGTCGTACCGCGGGCGAGGAATCGGCCCGGCCCTGGTGTCGGCGCTCGCGGACCTGTCCCGCGAACGGGGCTGCTACGGCCTCTGGACGCTCACGGAGGAGGGCAACGCGGCGGCACGAGCGACGTACCGCCGTGCCGGCGGCACCCCGGAGCCGGGGCAGGTGGCGCTCACCTGGACGTTCGACGAGTCGTAGACCGGAACAACGGAGCCCTTCCCGCACGGGTCGGTCGGCGGCCCGCGCAGCGGCACCGAACGGCGTCGACGCCGTACTCGACCTGATCGGCGGCGAAGCCCTCCGGATCCCGCCGGAGCCCCGGCCCGCCGCCGAGACCAGCACCGGGCCTTGATGAACAGCCCTGGAAGGACAATATTCGAACCAGTGCGAGCGCTCCCACAGCGAAGGACACCCGCAGGTGGGTCAGGCCGCGACGAGCTCCTGCTCGCGGCCCGGCGTCGTGACCTCGGGCTTCCTGTTCGGCAGCGAGAGCCGGAAGACCTTGCGCCACGCGGAGAACACCTGCTTGGGCAGCGGCCCGGTGACATACTCCAGCTCGTACTTCTCGAACAGCGCGCGCACCTTCACCGCGACCTCGGCGTACCGGTTGCTCGGCAGGTCCGGGAACAGGTGGTGCTCGATCTGGTGCGACAGGTTGCCGGTCATGAAGTGCATGGCCCTGCTGCCGCTGATGTTCGCCGAGCCCATCATCTGGCGCAGGTACCACTGGCCGCGTGTCTCGCCCTCGATCGACCGGCGCTCGAAGACCTGAACGCCCTCGGGGAAGTGCCCGCACATGATCACCGAGTGCGACCAGATGTTGCGGACCAGGTTCGCGGTGAACGTGGCGGCGAGCGTGGTGGGGAACGACGGGCCCGACAGCAGCGGGTGGACCACGTAGTCCTTGAGCGCCTGCTTGCGGATCTTGCGGCCCACGGCCCTGGCCCGCGCGCGGAACTCGGGGTCCTTTCGGCGACTCTTGTGCAGGTTCTTGCCGAGCTCCAGGTCGTACGCCGCGATGCCGTACTCGAAGAAGCAGGCGTTGACGAGGTTCCACAGCGGCTGGCCGAGGTGGAACGGGTGCCACTTCTGGTCCTCGTCGACGCGCATGATGCCGTAGCCGAGGTCGTTGTCCTTGCCGATCACATTGGTGTACGTGTGGTGCAGCTCGTTGTGCGAGTGCTTCCACTGCTCGGACGGCGAGACGTGGTCCCACTCCCAGGTGGTGGAGTGGATCTTCGGGTCCCGCATCCAGTCCCACTGGCCGTGCAGGACGTTGTGGCCGATCTCCATGTTCTCGATGATCTTCGCCACGGACAGACCGGCGGTGCCGAGCAGCCACGCGGGCGGGAAGATCGAGAACAGCAGCACACCCCGGCTGGCCAGCTCGAGCTTGCGCTGCGCCGAGATGACCCTGCGGATGTAGGCGGCGTCCTTCTGCCCGCGGCCGGCGATCACCTCGTCGCGGATCGCGTCCAGCTCGCGGCCGAGCTCCTCGATCTGCTCCGCGGTCAGATGGGCGGTGGGGTCGATGGCGGTCAAGGTGCTCCTACCGTTCGATGTCGCAGGGGCCCGCCGCGGCGGACACACAGGTCTGGATGAGGACGCCCGGCTCGGCCTCGGTGATCTCGCCGGTGCGCAGGTCGCGGACGGCACCCGCCCTGAGCGGCGTGACGCAGCCGAAGCAGATGCCCATGCGGCACCCGGAGGGCATGAGCACGCCGGCCTCCTCACCGATGGCCAGCAACGGCGTGGCGCCGTCCGCGTCGACGGTCCTGCCGGTGGCACTGAAGGTGACCTCTCCGCCGTCGCCGACGACGGCGATGCCGGGGCGGAAGCGTTCGGTGCGCAGGCGCTCCCGGACGCCGTGCCCGGTCCAGTGGTCCTCTGCGGCGTCGAGCAGGCCCGCGGGCCCGCAGGCCCAGGTCTCGCGCTCGGCCCAGTCGGGCACGAGTTCGTGGAGACGGGCGATGTCGAGCCTGCCGTCCGCGTCGGTGTGCACCTCGGTGAGACGCAGCTTCCCGGCCGCTACCAGGTCGTGCAGTTCGCTGCGGAAGATCACGTCCTGCGGCTTCGGCGCGCAGTGGACCATGACGACGTCGTCGAAGTCGGTGTCGCGCAGCATGCCCATCACGGGTGTGATGCCGCTGCCGGCCGTCAGGTAGAGCACCTTGGCGGGCGCGGACAGCGGCAGCACGAAGTCACCGGTCGGCTGGTCGAGCCGGACCAGCGTGCCCGGTGCCGCCCTGCGGATCAGGTGGTTGCTGACCTTGCCGTCCGGGACCGCCTTCACGGTGATCGTGATACGGCCGTCCCGGCGGTCTGTCGGCGAGGTGATGGAGTAGGCGCGCCACAGGCGCGTCCCGTCGACGTCGACCCCGATCCGCACGTACTGGCCGGCCGTGTGACCGCGCCAGCCTCGTCCCGGCCTGATCACGACGGTCGCGGCGTCGCCCGTCTCGGGGTGAACGGCCTCGATGCGCCCGCGCAGGTCGGCGCCCGCACGCAGCGGGCCGACCAGGTCGAGGTAGTCCGACGGCAGCAGCGGCGTCGTGACCATCTCCAGCAGTTTCCACGCCCTGCTGCGGAGGGCTGTACTCGTCATGACTCCAGCTTGCTGCGCCTCAGGGCGTAAAGTCCTGACCGCAGGATGTAAATCTGGTCGACTGGATTGTTCGCAAGGAACAAAAACGTGAGCCATGCAATCCGAAGGGCCGGCGAACCGGTCCTGGACGAGACGACGGTCGCCGCACTCCGGGCCGCGCTGAGGGCCACCGCCGACGAGGTCGTCCAGGCGATCATCGACGAGGTCCCCTCCTACGCCAACGCCCTTTCGGGCCGCATGGGCGGCACCATCCGCCGGGCCGTCCGCACCGCGTTGGGGCACTACCTGGACCTCGCGAGCGGGAACGCCATCGGCGGCGACGCCGGTGACGCGGCCTACGAGCTGGGCCGCGGCGAGGTGCGCGACGGCCGTTCGATGGACGCCCTGCTCAGCGCCTACCGCGTCGGGGCCCGAGTGGCCTGGCGATGCCTTGCGGCGGGTGCGGTACCCGCGGGCCTGCCCGCCGCCGAGGTCGCGAGGTTCGCCGAACTGACCTTCGCCTACATCGACGAGCTCTCCGCCGCGAGCGCCGCGGGCCACGCCGACGAACTGGCCGCCCGGGGCCGGGCCCACGAGCGCCACCTGGAACACCTGACCCGCGACCTCCTCGCGGACGCGAGCCCGGACGTGCTGCTGGCCTCCGTCCAACGAGCCGGGTGGCAGCCCCCGGTATCGCTGACGGCGGTCCTGCTGCCCGCCGCCCAGGCCCGGCCCGCCTACCGCACGCTCGACCCGGGCACGCTCGTCCTCGACGACCTGCCGGACGCCACCGGTGTGCTGCTCGTCCCCGACGCCGACCGATCACGCCTCTTGCGGCAGCTCACCGACCGCACCGCCGTGGTCGGCCCCGCCCGGCCATGGACCCGTGCGTCCGCCTCGTACGCACGGGCCGTACGCGCGCGCTCCCTCTCCCCCGACATCCGTGACACCGAGGAGCACCTGCCCGAGCTGGTGCTGAACGCCGACGCGGACGCGTTCGCGGACCTGCGTGCCCGAGCCCTCGCACCGTTGCGCCCCCTGCCCGTCGCGACCGCGCGGCGGCTGGAGGAGACCTTGCGGGCGTGGCTGCTGCACCAGGGCAGGCGGGACGAGGTGGCGGCGGCGTTGTTCGTCCATCCCCAGACGGTCCGGTACCGGATGTCGCAGCTGCGGGAGCTGTTTCCGGACCTCGCATCGCCGCACCGGGTCCTCGAACTGACGCTGGCCGTGGGTCCCGGGTCTGCCGGGCCCTCCGGCACGGGGGTGGTCAAGTGAGCGTCAGGGTTCGGTCCGGCCGTGCACCGGGTCACCGGACGACGGCGGGAGCGAGGGTGCGGTCGTCGAGCCACAGGGCCTGGTCGCCGACGGTGCGCTGCTCCGCGGTCGCGGTCTCGGTCATGGTCGCCAGGTCGGAGACGGCGGCTCGACCAGTCACCTGGACTCAGCCGCTCCGGGCGTACTCGGGACTGCGCAGGTCCTGGCCGGGACCCGGGTCGCGGCCTCGGATGGCGGTGGTGATGTCGGCGGCCCAGTCCACCGGGTGGCGGTTCCCCAGCAGGTCCGCGAGGCGTTGCAGTCGCACCCGGCGTTCGTCGGGGGTGAGCGTCAGCGCCCGGTGCAGGGTTTCGACGAGGTCGGCGGGTGAGTGGGGGTCGGTGAGGAGCGCCGCGGTGCCCAACTGCGCGGCGGCACCGGCGTGACGGGAGAGCACCAGCGCACCGGAGCGGCCGGCCGCGTGCTGGGCCGCGACGAATTCCTTCGCGGTCAGGTTCATCCCGTCCTGCAGGGAGGTCACCCAGAACACGTCGGCCGCGAGGTAGTGGTCGATCACCTCGGCCAGCGGCAGACTGCGCGGCAGGTACTCGATGGGCCGCCACTGTCCCTCGTGCCACGCACGGTTGATCTCGACGATGCGGCGTTCCAGCTGCCGGCGGGTCGCGTCGTGGGAGGTGATGCCGGCCTCGGGCGGCGGGCACACCAGGCGGAACCTCAGCCGTCCGCGCAGCTCGGGCCGGCGGGCGAGCAGCGCGGCGATGGCTTCCACCTTCTCGACCGGGGCCTTGGCGTAGTCCAGGCGCTCGACGGAGAGCACCAGTGCGTCCTCGGCCGCGCCCGCCCGGGACAGGCGGGTGCGGGTGCAGGTGCGGGCACGGGTGCGGGCCAAAGCCGCGATGGCACCGCGGTCGATGCCCAGCGGGTGCACGCCGAGCCGGGGCATCCGCGGGGATCGGGCCAGGACCCGCCGGAAGCGGTCGGCGAATGCCTCGGTGTGGAATCCGGCCCAGTCCAGGCAGCTCAGCGAGGCGCGGATCTCCCCGGCGGTGGGAAGGGCGGCGAAGACGTCCGCCGGCGGGAAGGGGGTGTGGTGGAACAAGCCGATCCGCAGGTCCGGGCGGGTCGGGCGGAGAAGTCCGGGGACGAGCCACAGGTTGTAGTCGTGCAGCCAGACGGTGGCACCCGGTGCGGCCCGGGCCTGGATGTGGTCGGCGAAGCGGGCGTTCACCTCGCGGTAGTGGGTCCAGGCGTCGGGGTCGAACCGCAGGCGCTCGGGCTGGGACATCAGCACCGGCCAGAGTGTCTCCTTGCACGCCCGGTGGAAGTACCCCGACCACTCGGCGGGGTTCAGCCGGACGAAGGAGAGCGGAAGTCCGGTGTCGTGGCGGTCCAACGGTGCCGGGCGCGCGTCGGGGCCGCGGACGGTGCCGGTGTCGGTGCCAGTGCCGGTATCGAGGACCGTGTCGGTATCAGTGTCGAGGACCGTGTCGGTGTCGGTGTCGAGGACCGTGTCGGTGTCGGTGTCGAGGACCGTGTCGGTGTCGGTGTCGAGGACTGCGGCGGTGGTCCAGACAGCCTGCGGGTTCCCGCTGAACAGGCTGCGCAGGGTGGGCAGGATGCCGTTGGGGCTCGCGGGTGGCCGCCACCCGTCCGGGGTCCAGGTCACCGGTGGCCGGTGGTAGCCGACCACCAGCGGGTACTCGCGTTCCACCCAGCCCAGTTCCCGGAGGGCCGACAGGATCCCTGCGGCGCCCGGCCGGTCGGGGCGGTGGACGCGGTCGTCCTCGGGTACAGCGTCGAGAAGAGCGGGCTCGGCGCCACCGACGATCACTGCGTGGGTGCCGAGCCCGAAGAGCGACAGGTCGTTGAGGGAGTCGCCGGCAACCAGGACCGAGGACATCGGCCAGCGCTGCTCGGCGGCCAGGGCGGCCAGGGCGGCGCCCTTGCCCGCCCCCGGCGGCAGGACGTCGAAGTAGCGGTCCGCGGAGTAGAGCCACGTGCAGCCCAACGCCCGCACCGCGTCGGTGAGCTCCCGCGTGAGCCGTTCGGGACGCAGGTGGAACGAGCAGCGGCCGTCCTGGGCCACGCCGTGCTGGTACGTCAGGCCGGGCAGGTGACGCAGTGCGGCGCGTACGCGGTGGGCTCCGGGCCAGCCGCTGCGCAACCGGCTCTGCAGGGGCTCGACCGGGGCCAGCGAGACGCCGTCGAGGACGCTCGCCCCCACGTCGGCGATGATCCAGCGCGGCCGGGGCACCAGCGGGTCCCGCAGCACCTCTCGTACCGAGGGCAGGCCCCGACCGGTCGCGAAGACCACCGTCAGCTCCGGATGACGGGCCAGCGCGGCTTGCAACCGCCGACGGTCGGCCCGGTCGCCGCCCAGCAGCGTGCCGTCCAGGTCAGTGACCAGAATCCTCATCCGATGCCCCCTTCGGCGCGCGAGGGGCCGGGCCCACGCGCGTCCGCTCGTGTCAGCTCAGGATCACCGGACGCTAACACGAGGCGATCACCAAGTGAATGGGGCCTGCCACTGTGTGCAACGGCCGGGGTGCCCAGCTCCGTGGGTCACGGCGGGTGGGCAGGGTTCAGGGACGGGGGACGCGAGCAAGCCAGTGCAGCAGCCCGGCGGGGTCGAGGGCGCGGCTGGAACCCGGGCCGGTCACGGCCGCGGCCCCGCACGCGACGGCGGTGGCGAGGCAGGCCGGCAGTTGCTGCCCCGCGAGCAGGGCGTGCACGAAACCGGCGTTGAAGCAGTCACCCGCTCCGGTGGTGTCCACGACGTCGGCCGGGACCGCGCGGACGTCGTACCGTTTCCCCTCCTGCACCGCGCTCGCCCCCTCGCCCCCTCGCTTGACGACCACGGTGGGGACGAGCCCGGCCAACAGGTCGAGCGCGTCGTCCACCGTGCCCGCACCGGTCAGCCGCAGCGCCTCGTCGGCATTGGGGGCGAAGACGTCCACGCCGGCGAGGACCTCGCGCACTGTGGGTGTGTCGAGGGTGGCGGGCACGTCCTGGCAGTCCATGAACACCAGGGTTCCGAGCTGACGCGCAACCGACAGCGATGCCTTCAGCTCCGCGCCGTAACGCAGTTGGGGCAACATCAACACCGCGGGGCGGTGCTCGCGCAGCAACTCGCTGAGCGGCGGCGCCCCGTGCGGATCCTGGTAGCTGACCATGGCCCGGTCGCCGGGGTACGACAGTGCCACCGTGACACTGCGCAGCGGAGCGGCGTGGTGCCGAAAGCCGCTCTCGTCCAGGCCCTCGGCCCGAGCCGCGCCGAGTACGAGCGAGCTGAACAGGTCGGTGCCGAAGTCGGCGGCCCACACCACGTCGCGGCCCAGCCGGCGCATGGCCATCGCCGGTGTGAAGGCCCCGCCGGGAATCAGGTCGAGCGCCCCGGCGAAGACCTCGGTGCCCGGCCGGACCGGCCGTTCGAGGCCCTGGAAGATCAGATCGGCGAAGTAGTCGCCGACCACCAGCACTTCGCGA
>NZ_JZWY01000760.1:0-3001 GCF_000966955.1 Streptomyces sp. NRRL S-495 | reverse complement strand
GCACTTCGCGACCGCGCGCCGCACCGACCGTCACCCGTCGCCTCCCTGGCGGTAAGTCACTAGAACGTGCGCCACTCGCTCGTCCCGCTTCCTCGACCGGCTCCTGCGGTCGGTGTCGCCTGGCCTACCCGGAGCTTCCGGGCCGTACACGTGTCCGACCTGCGCGGCGAGAGTTCCCGCCCGGAATTCCCGGCCGCGTATAATGGGATCCGCCTCTGGCGCCACTCGATCGTCCAATTGTTGGACCCCAATCCGCAGGAGGACCGATGATCGGCGTGCTCGTGACTTTCACGCAGACCGAAAAGCTCGATCGTTCAACTCTCGCAAAGATTGCCGACGAACTCCGAGGGCCGTTCGAAGGCATGGCCGGCCTTCGCTTCAAGAGCTTCATGCTCGACGAAGACGGCGTTCGGGCAAGGAACTTCTACGCGTGGGACGACGAGGACAAAGCCCGTGCGTTCTTCACGGAGGAACTCGTCGACAAGGTGACGGGGATCTATGGCGTTCCCCCCAAAATCGAATACCTCGACATCGTGGGGTTCGTCGACAACTCCGGCACCTGAAACCCCTGCGGTCCGAGCCGTTCCGGACCGTCGTGCCCTGCCCGCAGAGCGCCCTCGCCCGCGATCGGGACCGACCGCCGCTGCCGGCCGTCCTACGGATCGCTGACACCGTCCCGCTGCGACAGCCCGGCAACCGGCCCGGCCGGCAACGTCGCCGGTCATGAGGTCCCTGCGGGCCGTGAGGTCTGCGTGCTGGACGCGCTGTTGCCCGCGGTTCACCCTTCGGGGTCGGCTCCCGATCTGCCGGCCGGCGTCGAGTTCCGGCACGGCGATGTACGGGACCGCGGCCACGGTGGAGCGCGCCCTGGCCGGGGTGGCCGCGGTCTGTCACCAGGCGGCGACGGTGGCCTCGGTCTCGACCGCGACGACGCGCCCGAGTACGTCGGCTGCAACGACCTCGGTACCGCGGTGCTCCTGTCCGCGATGGCACGCACCGGGGTGCGGAGCCTGGTGCCGGCCGGATCGATGGTGATCTACGTTGAGGGCCGGTACGCATGCCGGGAACACGGGAGCGTGGCGCCCGGCCCCCGGCGGCCGGACGATCTCGACGCCGGGCGGTTCGAACCGCCGTGCCCGGTGTGCGGCGCGGCGTTGCGGCCAGAGCCGCTCGCGTTGGACGACGTAGGAGCCCGGCTGCCGGGCAGCGTGCGGGCGTACAACGTCGGCAGCGGGGAGGTGAACACGGTCGGCGGGATGGCCCGGGCTCTCGCGGACGCGCACGGCGGGCCGGCGCCGGTGGTCACGGGTGCGTACCGGCTCGGGGACGTCCGGCACATCACCGCTGACTCCGACCTGCTCCGTTCCGAGCCGGGCCGGGGGCCCGGGTGCCGTTCGGTGCGGGGATGGCCGAGTTCGCCGCAGCGCCGCTCCGGGCCTGACCGGAGGGCCGCACGAGAGCCCTGGCACCCCGCCGCCGCGCGGGTGGCGCAAGCGGAGAACCTCAGCCGCGCGCCGCCGGGAGGGCGATCTCGAAGCAGCAGCCGCCATCGACGTTGCGCACCTGGGCGCGTCCGGCGTGGGCCTCGACGATGCCGCGCACGATGGCCGGTCCGGGGCCCGCACCGGTCCCCCCGCCCTCACCGGGGTCGCGCCGGGGCGTTCGGACGGTGCCGGCCCGCCAGCCGGTCTCGAACACGCGGGAGGGGGTCCTGTTCCGGAATGCCGCCGCAGCCGTCGATGACCGCGAGGACGACCTCGTCCACCTCCCGGCGGGCCGAGACCGCGACGACGCCGTCCGCGGGCGTCGAGCGGATCGCGTTGACGAGGAGGTTGCTCGAACGTCAGGAACCGGCAGCCCGTGGTCTTCCCGGTGAAGGAGGCGCCGCCGTTCCAGTAGGAGTACGGGTTCACGTCCTCTCCGGTCTGGTGACGATGCAAGCCCTCGCCCCCCAGGTTTGATCCGGCCCCTATCAGGTCCTGGATGACGTCGAGGACTCAAGGCACTCGCCAAGATCCGCGTCTCACCCTTCGCAACGCTCCGCCCCGCCGGATGAGATCCAGCGGGGCGGGATTGACCAACAGCGTCCGGGCGCGGGGGCGGGCCTTCGGCGTCGCCGGGCGCCGTCAGCGAGGTGACCGGTCGGGAATCGGCGTCAGAAGCACCTGATCCTGCCGCAGTTGGGAACGGAGATCTTGTGCTGGGTGCCCTCCCTCCATTCCAGGTGCGGGATCAAGCCGATCAGGGTGAGCAGCCCACCCAGTCCGATCCGGGCCAGGTTCTGGTCGGTCCACCAGATCGAGAGTGTTCCCGACTGGTTGATCTCCAGCCAGGCGTCGGTGTGGCCGTTGGTACCGGAAGACCAGCAGGACTGGTTGCCGACGCCGTAGACGACGAAGTTGCCGTCCGTCTGCATGGTCGCCCGGGTGCCGCAGCCGGCGCTGCCCGGAGCGCTCCACTCCTTGACCCGGCGCTCCTGGCCGAGTTCGTTGACCTCCGTGTACCAGAGCGCCAGTTCGCCGTTGTCCTCCATCTTCAGGACGGTCCACTGGTCCGGGTTCCCGGTGGCCTCGAAGGTCTGGCCGCGGCAGATGGTGAAGTTCCTCCACATCCAGGAGCCCTGGCGCTCCGCGCCGGGAGGCTGGAAGGCACAGTCGGAGGGCGGCTGGCCGCCACCACCGCCGGTGCCACCGCCACCTCCACCTCCACCGGTGCCGCCACCGCCACCGCCAGAACCGCCGCCACCGCCGGGGGTCGGGCCGTTCTGGACGTTGTCCATGCGCCAGCGCTGCTTGTCGGAGCCGTCGCACCGCCACACCCCGAGCTGCTCACCGGCGTTGTTCGCGGTGAGGCAGCCGCCGTCGGTGGCGCTGACGATCCAGTACCAGCCGTTGCCCGCGTCGCGGAAGGACCACCGCTGGTTGGCGTTACCCTGCTGGTTCTGCGTCAGATGGGCGCGATGGACGCCGGGGTTGTGGTCCATCACCATGCCCTGGCCCGG
>NZ_JZWY01000759.1:0-1882 GCF_000966955.1 Streptomyces sp. NRRL S-495 | reverse complement strand
GGGTTGTGGTCCATCACCATGCCCTGGCCCGGGGCGGCCTTGCCGTCCGTGAGCAGGGTCTCGACGATCCAGCTGCCGTTGCCCGCGTCCCAGAACGCCCACCGCTGGGCTGCGTTGCCGTTGCCGCCCAGCGCCTTGATCGAGGTACCGGAGGCGGTGTTGGCGCCGTCGAGGTCGGCGACCAGACCGCTGTTGTTCGACCGGAGCGTGGCGACCTGGCTGCTGCCGATGTTCGGCCCGACCACCGGACCGCCGGGCGACCCGCCGGACGATCCGCCGCCGGGCTGGGGCTGCGGCTGGGGAGCGGACGGCCCCTGGGCCACGTTGTCGAGGCGCCACCTTTGGCGGTCGCTGCCGTCGCAGGGGCTGACGGCGAGGGCTTCGCCGGCGTTGTTGGCGGTGAGGCAGTTGTTGTCGGTGTCGCTGGTGATCCAGAACCAGCCGTTGCTCGCGTCGTGGAAGGCCCAGTGCTGGTTGGCATTGCCGTCCATGGTGCGGATGAGGTGCGTCCGGTGGTTGCCCGGGTCGTGGTCCATGACCATGCCCTGACCCGCCGCCGTCCTGCCGTCGGTCAGCAGCGTCTCGATGATCCACCGCCCGTTCGCGGTCGCCCAGAACGCCCACCGCTGCGCGTCGTTGCCGTTCGCACCGAGCGCCTTGATCGACGTACCCGAGTTGGTGGTGCCGCCGTCCAGGTCCGCCACCATCCCGTTGTTCCCGGAGACGAGGGTGGAGACCTGCCCGGCTCCGACGCCAGGGTTGACCACCGGGCCGGTGCCCGGCTTCGGCGCCGGCTGCTGCGGGGCGCGGGGCGGGACGCTGCCCAGGCCCCAGCGCTGCGAGTCGGACGCGTTGCAGTCCCAGATCTGCAGGGCGGTGCCGTTCGCGGAGTTGCCGTCGGTGACGTCCAGGCACCTGCCCGAGGCAGGGTTGACGAGTGAACTGTTGTCGCCCTGCTGCCAGTTCTGCGCGGGCGTGCCGTTGCAGGTGTACAGGTCGACCCGGGTGCCGCGGTTGGTGAGGCCTCCGGCCACGTCCAGGCACTTGTCGAACGCCTTCAGGGTGAAGACGCCGCTGCTCGCGGACGGGGTCCAGCGCTGGGAGCGGGTGTTGTTGCAGTCGTACAGGTCGATCGGGGTCCTGTCGGCCGTGTTGCCTCCGGTGACGTCCAGGCACTTGCCCGGGAACGTCGAGTAGACGGGCAGCGATCCGGCACCGCCACCGTCACTGCCGGTGGGGCCGGTCAGGCGGAACTTCTGGCGGTCGGAGCCGTCGCAGGTGCCGACCGTCAGCGGCTGGCCGGAGGCGGACAGGGTGAGGCAGCCGCCGCCGTCACCGTTGGTGACCGTAGTCCAGCCGTTCCCGGCGTCGGCGAACTTCCAGAGCTGGTTCGCCCGGTTCGCCGCCACCGCCTGGAGCTCCGTGCGGTGGGAGGCGGTGTCGTGACCGAGGACCAGCCGCTCCTCCGGGCGGTTTCCGCCGTAGGTGAGCCGGGACTCGATCAGCCAGTTGCCGCTGCCCCGGTCCCAGAACGCCCAGCGCTGGGAGTCGGTCGAGTTGGGCTGCCACGCCTGGACGGGCGTGCCCACGGCGGGCACACCGCCGCGTACGTCCGGCACCAGCCGGGCGTCGGCGGCGGAGACGATGCTGATCCCCTGGGTCGACTCAGGCGGCGTACCGCCGCCGGGTCCGCCGGGCCAGCTCGGCCCGCCGGGGGTGCCTGCCCAGGAGGGCAGGCTGGGCAGCGGGGGGAAGCCGGGCAGGCCGATGGCGGGGAGCGCGGGCACGGACGGGCCGCCGCCGGGCGTGCTGCCACCGGGGTCGGGATCGCCGGGGCCGGGCGGGGCGTCGTCGTCGGCGGCCGGATGGTTGGTGTCCGCCG
>NZ_JZWY01000758.1:0-399 GCF_000966955.1 Streptomyces sp. NRRL S-495 | reverse complement strand
GATGGTTGGTGTCCGCCGGCTCGCACTTCTTCGGCTCTTCCGGGGCCTCGGGCGGATTGGCGGACGCGGCGGTGTCGTTGGGGAATCCCGAGGTGGTCGGCCACGGCACGTTCGGCAGGCCGGGCAGCGAGGGCCAGGGGATCGTCGGGAAGCCCGGGATCGACGGCCAGATCCAGGAGGGCTGGTCCGGCAGCCGAGGCCAGGGGACGGACGGGAACGACGGCGCGCCCGGCCACGTCACGGTGGGCATCGTGGGGTGGCCGGGGAACGGAACGTTCGGACTGCCGGGGACGGAGGGCCACTTGACCTGGGGGAACCCGGGGACGGTCGGCCAGGCGAGGCCCGGGTGGTCCGGGATCGCCGGGTCGGTGAGCGCCGGGAGGCCGGGGACCAGGGCGG
>NZ_JZWY01000757.1:0-4679 GCF_000966955.1 Streptomyces sp. NRRL S-495 | reverse complement strand
CCGGGGACCAGGGCGGTGCCGTCGTCGTTCCCGTTGCCGGGCAGCGGCAGCACCGGCCACGGGGCGTCGGGGTGCCCGGGCATCGCGGGCCAGGGGACGGTCGGGAAGCCCGGCACGGAAGGCCAGGTGGCCTCGGGGTGGCCGCCGATCGTCGGCCACGGCCGGCTCGGCACGGTCGGGAACCCGGGCCAGCGGATCTCCGGCAGATCGGGGTGGCCGGGCATGGGGATGTTCGGGTAGCCGGGGACGGACGGCCAGGCGACGGCCGGGTGCCCGGGCAGGGACGGCCAGGTCAGCTCGGGGTGGTCCGCCACGGTCGGCCACGGAGTGTCCGGGAATCCCGGAACGGCGTGACCGGGTCCATTGCACGGCATGGACAGCCGCCACCGCTGCCGGTCGGACCCGTCGCAGTCCGTCGCGGTCAGGCCGGCCCCGTCCGTCGACGCGGTGAGGCAGGCCCCGGTGGACGCGGCGGTGATCCGGTACCAGCCGTCCTGGTCGGCCGGGGTGAATTTCCAGCGCTGGCCCGGACTGCCGTCGGGCTTTCCGGTGGCGTCGTTCTCGATCGGGCGGATCGCCACCTGGTCGCCGTAGGTGGGGAGGCCGAGGACGCTGCCCTGTCCTGCGGGGGTGGTGCCGTTGGTCAGTCCGGTCTCGATCACCCAGGTGTCGTCGGACTTCTGCCAGGTGGCCCAGTTCTGCTGCGGGGCACAGGCGGGCGCGGCCGCGCGCACCGCCGCGCCGGCGGTCGGGGAGCCGCCTGCCACGTCGGCGACCAGGTTGCCGGAGGCCGAGGTCAGGACCGAGGTCCTGCCGTGCTGCGGTGCCGGGGTGTCGGTACTCGCAGGTGTCTGCGAGGTGGTGGTGTCGGACGCGGTGGTGGCGACGGCCGGTACGGCCGCGACGCGGGGAAGCGGCGGAAGGCCCGGCGGACAGTGGTCCCGCGGGTTCTGACGGCGCTGGGGATCCGGTTCCAGCCGGAACCCGACCGGCAGGTGGTCGGACTGGGCGTGGTTGAAGTAGCCCTGAACGAAGGCGCTGTAGTCCTGGGCTATTCCTGTCGGGTCACTGGCGACCATGTAGTCCAGTTCGCGCTTCCCTGCCGGACTCGTCGGCCGGGTCTCCTGGCCGCTCGCTATCACACGCCACGTGGGACGTGTGGCGAGCGCCCCGGCGAGACTTCCGGGGGTCCGGTTGAAGTCGCCCATGACCGCCCACTTCTGCCCCGGCTTCGCCGCGTCGAGCGCGTCGAGCAGGTCGACCGCGTCCTTACCGCCACCGGTGAGGGGATGGGCGCTGTAGAGCCAGGTATCGCCGATCTTGATCCCGAGCATGGGCTTCGGGTAGGAGCCCCTCCTGTCGAACCGGCCGCGGCGGCCGATCACGTCGACCTGGGTCTGATCGTGGACGTCCAGGTCCGCGTAGGCCAGGAAGGCGAGATGGGTGTTCTGACTGCCGGTGTCGAGGAAGTAGACGTAGACGTCACGCGCACCCGGGACGAGAGCCTGGAACCGGTGCTTGCACACCCAGTACTCGTTGGGAGTCTGTCCTTGGACGCCCTCGTCCCGGTCGAAGGCCCCGCAATCCACCGCAAGGTTCGCCGGCATGTATTGGTAGCCGACTGCGCCGGCGTCCGTCACACTGTTCGAAACCTCCTGGAGGGCCACCGCCTCCCGCCCCGGCAGGAGGTACTGCAGTGCGATCGGCCAGTTCCTCTCCGCCTTCTGCATGTTCCAGGTCGCCACCGTGCGGTCGGCCACCGCGGCGGATGCCGGCCGGGTGAGCACCGGGAGGAGCTGCACCATCGTGGCGAGCAGGGCCAGGATCAGTACGACCGTCACACCCGATGCCCGGGGCCGCGTGGGGAACAGTGGTATCGCCGGATTTCGCATCGGACTTGGTGGGCTGTGCTGTTCGAACATGCCGTCCTCACATCGCGGGAACTGGACCGGCTCCCGCAGGACGCGGTTCGCCGACCGGCACCGAACCATGCGGAGGTATACATCGCATCAACGGCCGATCGGCAGCGCGCCGGGGTGTGTGAGGGTTCGTCCGAGGTTCGAGGGGGGCCAGGGCCTGTGCCGGTCGGGGCAACTCGGCCCGGGCGAACGAACCTCGACCATGGCCGGACGCCCCGGGGCGGCGGCTGTACCGATGACTCCGCCTGCTCCTGGACGAACAGTGCCGATGTCGGTCAGTGGTTGCAGGTGATCAGTGAGCGGGAGGCGGTGGTTGACGGAGTCTGTGGGTGACGGCATGATTACGAACTGCGTGGCCTACGCCGAACCTCCCGCGACCGTCCCCAGCACGGTCTCCCATCGGAGGCAAAGGGACTAGCGTCTCAGGCCGCTGTCGCAGCCCGATCGCCTAGGGCGAGGTTGCTGGGGAACGGTCGCTCAAGGCGTGGAAGGCCACGATGACAGCCCACAGGAACTTCAAGCGCCAGGTGCGCGCCCGCGCCGCCAGGACCGGCGAGTCCTACACGTCTGCCCTCCGGCACTTCCGCCCGACTCCAACAGGAGACGTCATTTCGGAAGCAGGGAACCCCAAGAGCGTGCGGATCGCCGTCGCGCAGACCCCCGTCCGCGAGGACCCCCGAGACGTGGACGCGCTGCGCGAAAGCGGCCGTCAGGTCCGTGCTCTGATGAGCGAGGCGAGTGCTCGGGGCGCGAGGATCGTGCACTTCCCGGAAGGTGCGATCTGCTTTCCCCACAAACTTGTCATGTCCGTCGACGGCCCGGACGCGGTTGGCCCGGCGGACTGGAATCGGTGCCAGTGGCCGGTTCTTCGAGCAGAGTTGGCTGCGATCACCGAGCTGGCAGGCGAGTTGCGGCTGTGGACGGTGATCGCCTCGGTGCACCGGCTGACCGAGCCGAACCGCCCGCACAACAGTCTCTACGTCATCTCCGATCGCGGCGAGGTCGTCTCCCGTTACGACGAGCGAGTGCTTTCGAACACGAAGGTCTCGTACATGTACTCGCCGGGCATCTCGCCGGTGACCTTCGACGTCGACGGGGTGCGTTTCGGCTGCCTGCTCGGCATGGAGATCCACTACCCGGAGTTGTTCGCCGAGTACGAAAGCCTGGACGTCGACTGCGTCCTGTTCTCCACGACCGGCGTCTCCCCGGGCAACGTCGCCGCCCAAGCCCGAGGCCACGCCGCGACCAACAGCTACTGGGTCAGCGTCTCGGTGCCGACGCAGCACAGCGCCACCGCGCCGTCCGGAGTCGTCACCCCCAACGGCGACTGGCTTGAGCGGTGCCCCACGGACGGTTCGCCGTCGGTGGCGGTCGTGGACCTCGACAACGGTTCCGAGGTCGCCGCCGAAGCAATGGCCTATGCGCGTCCCTGGCGCCGCAAGTCACGCGCGGGCGTGTACGCAGGGCACCAGGTGACCGACCCGCGCAGTGAAGACCGTACTGCGGCCTTCTGAAGACGAGCAGGTCCGATGCGATTAAAGCTTGTTCCGGAAGGTCCGGGACTGGGCATTTCTCCGGTGTGGGTGGAGACGTTCACGGGGCTGCGGATGCGGCAGTTCGAGGGTCTGGTGCGGGTGGTGCGTGAGCGCGGTGGCAACGGGCCGGGCGGCGGCAGGCCGTGGTGCCTGCCGCCGGCGGACCGGGTCCTGCTGGTCGCCGTGTACTACCGGACCAACCTCACGATGCGGCAGTTGGCTCCGCTGTTCGGGATCTCGACGGCCACGGTCTGCCGCGTCGTCCAGCGTCTCGGCCCGCTCCTGGCCCTTGAAGCCGCTCCACGCCCGGCCCCGGGCGTGGAGCGGCTGTGGATCGTCGACGGCACCCTGATCCCCGTGCCCGACCGGAGCGTCGCAGCGTCGGGCCGCAACTACCGCTTCTCCGCGAACGTGCAGGTCGTCGTCGACGCCGACACCCGCCTCGTGGTCGCCACCGCCCGCCCCGTACCGGGCAACAAGGCCGACGCCTACGCCTGGCGCGCCTCCGACCTGCCCGCCACGTGTGCCGGCACCACCGTCCTCGCGGACGGGGCGTACATCGACACCGGCCTGGTGATCCCGCACCGCAAACGCGCCGGCCGCCTCCTCCTGCGGGCCCAGGAGGAGGACAACGCCGAACACCGACGCGTACGCGCCCGCGTCGAGCACACCTTCGCCCGCATGAAGAACTACAAGATCCTCCGCGACTGCCGACAGAAGGGCGACGGCCTGCACCACGCCGTGCAGGCCGTCGCCCACATGCACAACCTCGCCCGCACCGCATGAAACCAGCAGGCCAGACCACACACCGACCTGCCCCCACCCACACTTCTGCAACAAGCTTTAGTGGCTCACGGAGGGAGGCCGGCGAGGAAACCCAGTCGTGAGCCGACCGTACGCGGCGCTGCGGATGGCCGCCTGGCAGGCGACGGGAGGGCGAGGCGGAGCGGGTGTCGGCCTTGCCGGGCGGGCAGCGGGGCGGCCCGGTCCGAGAGCGCGGCGCAACGTGGGCGTTCGAGTCTCGGGCGAGTGTGCGAATGCGGGTCTCGATGGAGTGAGGTTCCGGCGATTCGTCCGTATGCGGTTGGTTCGGCGGCGGTTGAATGCGACTCGTCCAGTAGTGTGCGGCGCCCTGGCGGTGCCGCCTGGGCGGCGCCCTGGCGGTGCCGCCTGCCAGAGTGGAGTCAACCGTGGCACCCGTACCGAACGGCGTCTATGCCATCAC
>NZ_JZWY01000756.1:0-4282 GCF_000966955.1 Streptomyces sp. NRRL S-495 | reverse complement strand
CACCAAGCCCAACGAGCAGCTGATCACGCTCATGGAGCCGAAGGACCTTGCGATGCTGCTGCCGCCCACCGGGGAGCCCGGCCAGCAGGAGTGGCAGGTGGAGGGTCTCGCCGACGGCAACGTGACCATCAAGAACCTCAGGCACGGAACGTACCTGACCTACGACAGCGACCCGAACATCAACGAGATGATCATGGGGAGCACCGAGCCTCGCCCGTGGGCGCTCTACCAGGCGTCGGAGCCCTTCGCGTTCCACATCGTCGTCCCGGGCGGCCCCATCGAGGGGTACGAGCTGGCGCTGGACCTCAGCCTGCTGCGGATCTTCCCGCCACGGCTCGCTCTGCGACCGCTGGAGGTCAACGACCGGCGGCAGGCCTGGAAGTTCGCGAGGGGCCAAGAGCCCTGACCGCCTGCCAGCGGGCGCCGCCCGGCATGCCCGTCCGGGCATGCCGGGGGGCGCCCGGGTGACCGGCCCGGGGCCCCATCCATCCCGGGGGCCAGGAGACAACGGCCTCGGGTCAGCCGACCCGACCGGCGACCATCACCGATCTCACCGAACCGACCACCCGACCACCCGACCGCTTGCCCGTCACCGTGCTCACCTCCAGCCGGGGGCGGGTGGTAGCGGCCAGCTGGGCGGGTCCGGCAGTGGATGGTCGGAGGCGAGCGGGGCGTCGGTCGCGCGGCCGCTGAGCCAGGCGAGGAGGGCGTGGCCGGCGCCGGTGAGGGCGGGGCCGGTCGGGGCGAGGGGCCAGGAGCGGTCGAGGTCAGGGGCCTCGACGCGGGCGAGGGGGAAGTCGCGCGCGGCCAGCGCAGCGAGGGTGTCGTCAAGGGCCCAGGTCACGTACGTCCTGGGCCAGTCGGCCGGGCGGTAGCCGACGTCCAGGTCGACGTGGTGGGTTTCCAGCTCGCGCCAGCAGCGGTGGAGGGTGTACCAGGCCGGGTGCTGCCAGCCCGCCAGCGCCGTGACCAGGATGTCCCAGGCTTCGGCGGGCATCGAGGCGGTGGCTTCGGCCAGGCGTCCGAGGCGGGTGCGCAGGTCGGTGGCGAGTTCGGCGGCGCGGCGGTCGGTGCCGTCGAGCGCCTCGGCACCTGGCCTCGGGCCGGGTTCGGCGCCGGTACGGGCCACGGCCAGCAGCCAGAGGTAGGCGTCCACACTCCCGGTCAGATGGGTGATGATGTGGCCACGCGTCCAGCCGGGGATCGTCGAGGGCGCACGGACGTCCGTGTCGGTCAGCGCGTCGAGGACGGTGGTGAGCCGTGCTCCGGAGCGGGTGACTTCCTCGATGATGTTGATCACGGCCGTACTGTAGCGGCGGGGTCGGCCAGTGGTCACCGAGCCTGGGTCAGCGTGGACCTGGTCGAGTCCGCTGCGGATATCGTCGCCACCGGCACATCTCCGGCGCCGATTTCTGATGACTTCCCACGCTTCACAACCCAAGGCGATCGGCAGAGCCCATTTTCAAAACACGGCCTTAGAGGACGTCCTGTTTGCATGGGGGATAGTTCATGGATTGTGCCAGGTTATGGTGCTTTCGCCCGTTGCCCGCTTCGCGAGGTTGGAGATCATCGCGAGGCGGATCATGCTCTCGGAGTGTTCGGGCTTGGTCTCGTAGTCGCGGGCCAGTCGGCGGTGCATCATGATCCAGCCGAAGCTCCGCTCGACCACCCACCTCCTGGGGACGACTGAGAAGCCTTTGACCTGCGCGTTTCGCGGCACGACGTCCACGTCGATGCCGAGCTTCGCGCCGTGTTCGACGGCCTGGGTCTTGTAGCCGGTGTCGACCCAGGCCTTGGTGATCGCAGGATGGGTGGCGGCGAGTCGGCTGAGGAGCTGCTTTCCGGCGTCGTTGTCGGAGACGCTTGCGGCGGTGACCATGACGAGTAGAAGAAGGCCGAGCGTGTCCGTGACGATGCTGCATTTGCGGCCGACGATCTTTTTGCCGGCGTCGATGCCCTGTGTCTCGGTGGGCACGCTGGGCGCGGTCTTGACGCTCTGGGAGTCGATCACGCATGCGGTCGGTTCGGCGTCCCGACCTTCCTTCTCGCGGACCAGGCGGTGCAGGCGCACTCCGAGTTTCTCGATCGTGCCGTCCGCGGTCCACGCGCTGAAGTGCGAGAACACCGTGGTGTGGGGCGGAAAGTCGTGCGGAAGGTAGCGCCAGGCGATCCCCGTTCGGTTCACATACAGGATCGCGTTCATGACCTCACGAAGGTCGGAGATCTTGCCGCCGAGACCCAGCGACGTCTTCTGTCGCTCGGCGCGCCAGGCGGCCAGGGCCGGCTCCATCAGGGCCCAGCGGGCGTCGGACAAGTCGCTCGGATAAGGCTTGCGCTGCGGCTGCTTCGTCATAACTACACTGGTAAGGGCCGGAGTTGAGTACGGTCTATCGCTCGATCGGGTGACGGAGCACTGCGATCCGGGCATTCTCGAACCGGACAGGAGTTTTCCGGGCGAAACGGGATGAGTCGCAGCGGCATCGACGCTCGATCGGTCGCAGCATTCCGAGCAAAAGCCCCATCAGCGGAGTCTTCGGGCAGTAGACAAATCATCCCAAACCTACACCTGAACGACGTGAACGTCCTCTTAGTGGGCGTTTCGGCTGGAAACATGCCCATTGGCCCTGGTTCTTGGGAAGGTCTGCAGGGCCGCCCGGCGCCACTCCGGAGGCCGGGGTGACTGGAGTGTCGCTGGTGTGAGACGGCCTGCTGCGACGCCTCGTCCGCACCGCCGAGGGCCGAGACCCGGAGACGAGACAGGACGAGCCGCACAGTAGGGGCCCGGTACCGTTCCAGGACTTGCCGGACCCGGTCACGAGGTCGCGGGCCCGGTCGACCGGCCCGGCCCCCGGAGCGCGAGCAGCTTGCCGGCTGTGGGCCTGCTCGGCACCGCCGTGGCCGGCGATCTCCTCGAACGCGATCCACTCTCACCGGTCGCGCGGTCAGCCTTGGGTCCGGCGACGCCGGCGGGCGGCGGTGCGCCTCAGTACGACCTGCGGCAGGATCAGCCAGGCGGTGGTGAACCAGAGCAGGACGGCGCCGCTGAGGATCCACGCCACCGGTGCGTCGCTCGTGGCGGTGCGCAGCAGGAGCAGCAGGGCAGCGGTGATCGTCAGAGCCAGAGTGACGAGGCCGGTGGCGATGAGTCGGCCGGCGACGTGGATCAACTCCGGCTTCATGCCGTGGCCCGCGAGGAAGCGGTGGAAGGCGACGGGTGCGACGAGCGCTCCGGTGGCGACCGCGCCCAGCACCACGGTTGCGGTGTAGAGGTGCTTGTCGAAGTCGGGCAGGCTTGCGAAGCGGGGGGTGAAGGCGACGCTGAGCAGGAACCCGAAGAGGATCTGCGCACCGGTCTGACACACGCGTACCTCCTGGAGCATCTCGCTCCACAGCCGGTCCGCCCGTTCCTGGGGCGTCTCGTCGCGGCCGCTCCCGGCCGCTCCCCCGCCGCTGCTCATTGTCACCGGCCGTCTCCTTGTCCAGTCCCGCCACCGTGCCCGGCTTCCTTCTCCGAAATGCCCGGCATCATGCGGGGTGCCCGGCATCGATGTCCTTGACGTCCCGGAACGTCAGCGGCCTGCCGCTCGACGCGGCCCCGGTGTCGAGCGGCTCCAGGAGAAAGCCCACGTGGTCGCCCCAGTCCGCCCGGTCGAGAACACGGCCTGCGAACCAGGCCACAGCGCCCGCCAGCACCGGGACTCCGTACGGCCCTGCCTCCCACTCGGCGACCGCGAACTTGTCGACCTCGTCACCCGTGCGGCCGCCGAACAGCTCGGCGAGATCGTGCCGGCGCGCCGGGAGCAGATGGACCACCAGCACCTGCGAGCGCGACGCGACGGCGTAGGTACGGTTCGCCTTGGAGATCCACACGGAGAATCGGGGCGGTCGAATCGAGCACTGGCCGGCGAAACCGACCAGGCACCCCGCGCGTTCCTGCTCGGCCGTCGCAGTGACGACATACACCGGGTAGTCGAGCAAGGCGGTGAATGAATCGAATCGGCCCATGACTCTGCTTCTTCCCTCGGACCTGGGGAGCTGTCGCGGGGAACTGCTCGACCGCACGACCGGTCGCGGTGGTGACCGCCGAGCCAGGACCGCGCCCGGGTAGGACCCGCGCCGTCGCGCCGCTGCACGCGGTTTCACGGCACGGCTCCGGCATTCAGCCAGGAGCTGCCCCCGGCAGGCCCGACCGGCGCATGGCGGGGGCAGCCGGTGGGCCGCCCTGATCGCCTCGAATACCTGTCAACGGCCGTGGTCATGTCGGCAACGTACGCCCGCCGGC
>NZ_JZWY01000755.1:0-10959 GCF_000966955.1 Streptomyces sp. NRRL S-495 | reverse complement strand
ACCGCCTCCTGTCCGCCGCGCGGGCCCGCTGTCTCGCGTGTCACGTACATGCCACGGCAACCGGGTCGAGCTGCACGCGCCGGCGGTGCCGGACACCAGGAACGAGCGCCACCCTCCCGGCGGCCACTCGTGCTTCGAGGTCGTGGATCCGACCCAGGAGCCGCTGCCGGCGCGCCTCGGCGTCGAGGGGGTCAGGCGCGGCGTCGGTTGCTGTCATCGCGGAGCTGGTGGGTGTGGAGGGCGAGGGCGTCGAGGCGGGTGGCGAGGTCGTCGTGGGCGGTGCCGAGGAGGGGGCGCATGGCGGCGAGGGGCGCTATGAGGTCGGCGGGGTCGGCGGCCCCGAGGGCGGTGGTGAGGGCGGCCTGGCCGGGGTGGCGGCCGGGGGCCAGTGACGCCGAGGCGATCCGGGCGGCGAGGACGCGCAGTTCGGCGGCGTTGTCGCGGGCCCAGGCGGCCACGGTGCGTTCGGCGGCGCGGCGGTCACGGACGGCTTTCACGCGCTCGGCGCCCGTCCGGGCGGCGCTCGCGTCGGGGGTGCTGTCGGTCGGGCGCAGGCGCAGGTACCGGTTCTCGGCGGCCTGGCGGCTGGCGACGCCCATGGGGTGGGCAAGGTCGGCCCAGGTGGCGCCGGCGGCACGGGCGTTCTCGACCAGTCCGGCTTCCCAGCCGGCGAGCTCGGTGCGCAGTTCGCGCAGCAGCACCAGCGCGGCCAGGGCCTGCTGGGGGCCGGCTTCCTCGGAGCTGGCCGGTGGGGTGCCGTCGGGGTCCTGGGCGGTGCGGACGGCGTCGTCGATGCTGGCAAGGGCTGCGGCGACGGCGAGGAGCGAGGCCGGTTCGACGGGCGCCTTCGGGCTGGCGGGGGGCTTCGGGGGCTTTTCACGCATGGTGTCATTCTAACTACGACGACGATTGTTTGTCATTGGATGGATGACGTGCTAGAACGGTGTCAGGTGAAGCGCACTGGCACCCTTTGACTGCTCTTGGAGGTGTTTCGCGATGCTGTTGCGCACCGATCCGTTCCGCGAACTGGACCGTCTGACCCAGCAGTTCCTGGGCAACACGGGAACCTGGTCGCGTCCGGCGCCGATGCCGCTGGACGCGTACCGCGCGGGCGAGGAGTACGTGATCTGCTTCGATCTGCCCGGGGTGGACCCGGATGCGATCGACATCGACGTCGAACGCAACATGGTGACCGTCAAGGCCGAGCGTCGGCCGCGCCACCAGGGCGAGGACGTGAAGTGGGAACTGTCCGAGCGCCCGCTCGGTGTCTTCTCCCGCCAGGTCATGCTCTCCGACACGCTCGACCCCACCGGGATCACCGCCGACTACGACGCGGGCGTGCTGACCTTGAAGATCCCGGTCGCCGAGAAGGCCAGGCCCCGCAAGGTCGAGATCAGCCACAGCGGAAGCCGCAAGCAGATCCAGGCCTGACCGGCAGATAGAGGCCTGACCGGCCCCCGACGCAGTCCGCGCCGCCCCTTGATCTCTCCCCCCTCACATCGAAGGGGCGGCGCGGACCGCACCGGCGACGCACGCCTCGAAAGGAGGATCGCGGTGACGCTCCGATGGGAGGCGTTCTTGGACCGGGTCCGGGAACGCGGCGAATACGACACCGTCGGCGAGGCCGAACGCGCGGCCCGCGTCGTGCTGGCCCTGCTCGGCGCCCACCTCGTGGGGCAGGTCCGCGCGGACCTGGCGGCCCGGCTGCCCGAGACCCTCGCCCTGGTCCTGCTCAACCCCCTCGCGGCCACCGAACCGCTCACCCCCGAGCGGTTCGTGCGCGCCACCGCCGCCTGGATCGAGGGCGCCACCGAGACCACCGCCGCAGCTCCCACCCGGCTACGACCTGCTCTTCGGCCGCCCACAGGCCGGCCACCGCCCCTGACCCACCCACCGCCGTCCGACCCGCTCACCGCCGCCGCGCCGACCGCGCGGCCCGACGGAAAGCCGCCCGCCATGACCCGCTACCACCACCTCCTCCAGCAGGTCCGCACCGACGGCCGCTACCCCAGCGACGGGGAAGCCGAATGCGTCCTCACCGCCGTCCTGGCCGTCCTCGGCTCCCAGCTCACCGGCGACGAACGCCTCGACCTCGCCGCGGCCCTGCCCGAGCGGGCCCGCGCCGTCCTCGCCGCCCAGACCCCCCTGCCCCGCCCCGTCACCGCCCCCGCCTTCGTCGAGACCCTCGCCCACACCCTGGGCACCAGCCTCACCGCCGCTCGCTGGCATGCCTCCTCCGTCCTGACCGCCCTCACCACTCTCACCGACCCCCACCTCACCGACCGCCTCCTCGCCCACCTGCCCCGCGGCTACGCCCTGCTGTTCGGCCGCGCGGACCTGACCGCCGCCGCCTGACGCGGCCGACCCGGCCCGCGACCGCGAGTTCACCGCCCCGTCGCCTGCGGCGGCACGGCCCGGTGGACAGGCCCGGTCGGCCGGGACCGGTCGGCCGGGACCGGCCCTGGAAGGACACCGTCCCAGCCGGAAGGGAGACCCTCATGTCCTCCCGGTACGCCACACGCTCCGCGACCACCCGCACCGGTGCCGCCCCGCTGCTGCGGATCACCACCACGACGGACAGCGGCACCGCCCGGATCGTCCACCTGCACGGCGAAGCCGACCAGGACCAGCGCCCGCAGCTTGAGGGCGCACTCGAACGGGCCCTCGCCGACCGCCCGCCCCGGCTGGTCGTCGACCTCGCCGGTCTGCGTTTCTGCGACTCCACCGGCCTCAACGCCCTTCCCCCTCGTGCTGGCCGCCCCCTCCCCCCAGACCCGCCGACTGCTGGAGATCACCGGCACCGACGAGGTGTTCACCATCCGCGACAGTGTCCACGCCGCCCTGGCCGACACCGCCGCGCACACCGGATGAAGCGAGACCCGTGATGGACGGAACCTGGCGCTACGCGGTCACCCTGCCCGGCCCGCCCGGCGGACACGGGCCGCCCCAGGTCGTCATCGTGCAGCGCACCGGTGAGCTGACCGCTGCGGGGGCGGCGGTGTACGCGGACGGAGCGGGCACCTTCCGGGTCGTGATCGAAGGCGGCGCGGCGAGGCCGCTCACCGCGCCGCCGGAGCCCGGCCGCCACATTTGCCTGCACGTCGTACCCCTGCCCTGACCGGGCGGGGCGCGCCTTCAGCAGGAAGCCGGTCCGGAGCCGGAGACCGGCCTTCCCGCCCGGGACCTGCCCCTGGAGATCGGCGCAGCCGAACAGGGCGTGTCCTCGCTCCCTCCCACCCGTGTGCCCGCAGCACGGTGCCCGCAGCCCGATGCACGGCGCACGGCGCACGGCGCACGGTACGGACCTATCGGCCGCCCATCGCTCGCGGCGGCAGCGACGCAGGTCGCGGGCCGCGGGCCACGCGCTGCTGGCACACGGGCCGCGGGCCACGACCCGCGCCGAGGGCTCAGTGGGCGGCGGGCGGAAAGCGGTCCCACACCCGGTGCGTGCCGAGTTCCTCCACAAGGGCGGAGACCGCGCGGGCACCGTCGGTCTCGGTGAACACGCCGGGTGCCTGCGGGTCGATTCCCGCCGCGGCCCACAGCACGCGGGCGTCCGCGAGGCCGGCGATCGGCTTGGCGTGCCGATAGGCCTCGTTGACCAGCAGGACGGCCCGGGAGTCGAGCGTCGGCCGGCCGCCCGCGACCGCACCCGCCTTGGCGTCGCGCGCCCCGCGGTCGTCGGCGCCGGAGGCGGGAGCGTCGGCCACCAGCAGCGCGTCGAACTCGACGGACCGGGTGGCACCGAGGGTCCGCTGTACGGCGAGGTCGTCGGCCAACGGCGCGCCGGTCGGGCCGATGAGCAGCGGCGACAGCCCTGCGGCCAGGGCGGCTTCCCGTACCCCGCGCACGGCGTCCGGGTTGCTGGTGGTGGCGGTGACGATGCCGAGCACCCGGCCCGTTGCCGGCCACCGCCGGCCCAGCTGCGACAGGGCCGGGCTCGGGGCGACGTCAGCGGGCGCGGTGCCGGTCGGCGGCACCGGCAGACCCAGACCCGTGGCGACCTCTCGGCAGAGCTGGGCGTCGATCCGCGCAAGGACGGTCAGCGCCCGCTCCTTGATCGCCTGCTCGTACACCTTCGACAGTTCGAAGGTGTAGGCGGCGATCACGTGCTCGCGCTCGACCGGGGTGAGGCTGAGCCAGAACAGCCGGGGCTGGCTGAAGTGGTCGCCGAACGAGGCCGGCGCCTCGCGGACCTTGGCCGCCGCCGCGATCGGCGTCGGATGCTCCACGAAGGCGTGCTCGCCGACGCCGGCGAAGAACGGGCAGCCACCGTCCAGCGAGTTCGGCTTGTACGGGGCCGCACCCTCGTGCACGGCGTCCTGGTGGAAGCCGTCGCGCAGCATGTCGTTGACCGGGGCGTGGGTGCGGTTGACCGGGATCTGGGCGAAGTTCGGTCCGCCCAGGCGGCTGATCTGCGTGTCCAGGTAGGAGAACAGGCGGCCCGCGAGGAGCGGGTCGTCGGTGACGTCGATACCCGGCACGAGGTGGCCCGGGTGGAAAGCGACCTGTTCGGTCTCGGCGAAGAAGTTCGTGGGGTTCGCGTTGAGGGTCATCAGGCCGATCGGCCGCACCGGGGCGAGCTCCTCGGGGACGAACTTCGTCGGGTCGAGCAGGTCGATTCCCTCGAAGGTCTGGTCGGGGGTGTCGGGGAAGGTCTGGATGCCGAGCTCCCACTGCGGGAAGTTGCCCGCCTCGATGGCGTCCGCGAGGTCGCGCCGGTGGAAGTCCGGATCCAGGCCGCCGATCAGCTGCGCCTCCTCCCACACGAGGGAGTGCACGCCGGCCTTCGGCTTCCAGTGGAACTTCACCAGGGTGCTCGCGCCGTCGGCGTCGACAAGACGGAAGGTGTGGACCCCGAAGCCCTCCATCATCCGGTAGGAGCGCGGAATGCCGCGGTCGGACATGTTCCAGATGGTGTGGTGGGTGGCCTCGGTGTGCAGGGACACGAAGTCCCAGAACGTGTCGTGGGCACTCTGCGCCTGCGGGATCTCCCGGTCCGGATGCGGCTTGCCCGCGTGGATGACGTCAGGGAACTTGATCGCGTCCTGGATGAAGAACACCGGGATGTTGTTGCCCACCAGGTCGAAGACCCCTTCGGTGGTGTAGAACTTCGTGGCGAATCCCCGGGTGTCGCGCACGGTGTCGGCCGAACCCCGGGAGCCCAGCACGGTGGAGAAGCGCACGAACACCGGCGTCTGTGCTCCCTCCGCGAGGAAGGCGGCCCTCGACACAGCGGTGGCGGTGCCGTAGCCGTGGAACACACCGTGGGCGGCGGCACCGCGGGCGTGCACGACGCGCTCCGGGATGCGCTCGTGGTCGAAGTGGGTGATCTTCTCCCGCAGGTGGTGGTCCTGCAGCAGCACCGGGCCGCGGGCACCGGCCTTCAGCGAGTGGTCGGAGTCCGCCACCCGCGTACCCTGCGCGGTCGTCAGATATCCGCCGTTCTGCGCCCTCGCGTCCGTCGGGGCCCCCGCCGACCGGCCCGTTGCCGTCACACCGGCGGGCGCCTGCTGGTCCGGCTTGGGCGGCAGGGGCGGACGTGGTTCGACGGGCTCGGCGACGGACGGCGGTTGTGAACTCGGCGCGCCGGGCGTCGGGCGCACTTCCTCACGGTGCGCCTCCGCAACGTCGGCGAGGGCATCGATGATCTTCTTCACGGGGGCTGGCTTGTCCATGTCCTCAACCTTCCGAACAGTTCGGCTTGCTGCACGACGGCCGCGGCCCGGCTTCTCCCACCGCCGGCACTCTCCGCTCGCTGCACCGCCGCAGCACGCCGTTGGGGCTGGTGGCGCCTTCTCAGTCGGGCCAGGTGCCGGTCAGGCGGCGGGTGCCGACCGCGCCGCCGCGGTCGATCGCCGCCTTGACGAGGGCGAACACCGCGCCTTGGAGTGCGGCTGCGGTCAGCACTTCGGTCCAGCTGCGGTCCGGGTCGGTGGTGGTCGGGGCGTCGTCCTGGTGGCCGAGGAGTGCCCAGAGTCGTTTGAAGACGGCCCCGGCGACGACTCCGCCGAGGGCACCGAACAGCAGCCCGAGGGGCTTGTAGAGGATTCTGACCATGGGGTCCCTCCCGGCTGGGTGTCGTTCGTGCGGTCATTGGTCGTCTGCCCGCACGACGGTGCACAAACCGCCGGGGCTGCGCCCGGTGGGACCGGTGCGGACGGCTGGGTCACCGTCCCGCCCGCCCTCTCCCGGCGGCCTCCTCGCGGATGCGGGTCACGTCGATCACGAAGTTCTCGGCCGTCGTGCTGGGCTCCTGACACGGGGCGGGGATGCGGAGGCCCCGTGGTCGGCCCGCATCGGGCAGGCGCACCTGGAGGGTGCCGTCGGCGTCGGTGCGGGTGGTGAAACACGGTTGGGGTGCGGTGGCCGGGCCGCCCACGTTCCAGCCGTCGGCGAGGCGGAACTCGCTGCCGTGCCAGGGGCAGGTGACGCGGCCGTCCGCGACCTCACCCTGGGAGAGCGGGCCGGAGGCGTGGCTGCACCGGTCGGCCAGCACGCGGAACAGCTCGTCCGCCTCGCGGACCACCAGCACGGGGACCTCGCCGACGGTACGGCGCACCCCCTCCCCGAGCGGAAAGTCCGCAGCGGGGCCGAGGTCGTGCCAGCCGGGCTCGACGAGGTGCGGAACGGGCTCCGCCTTGTTCGCGCCGGCTCCCTGCCGGTAGGCGAGGTGGCCGCCGAGCGCAGCCCCGCCGCCCAGCACGGCCAGCCCCGCCAGGCCCAGGCCCCGGCCGAGCCCGGCCCCGCCGCGTGCGCGAGCCGCCCACGACGCCGCGTACAGGCCGACCGCAGTGGTCATCGACACGGCGTGCAGCAGGCCGGCGAGCCCGACGGCGTGGTCACGGCGCTGACCAACCAGTACGCCGCGATGCCCTCCCTGCACATCGGCTGGTCCCTCTGGTGCACCGTCGCCGTGGTCACCGCCACCCGAATCCCGTGGGTCCGCATCGCGGCAGTGCTCTACCCGGCGGTCACCCTGCTGGTCGTCATGGGTACCGCCAACCACTGGCTCCTCGACGCGGTCGCGGGGGCGTTCCTGGTCGCCGCCGGGTGCACGGCCCAGTACCTCCTGACCGGCCGCCGCCTGGTGGACCGCTCGCCGCCCGAACCGCCCACCCACAGCCTCAGCAGGCAACCACGGTGACCGCGGCGGACCGTCCGGCGGTCGCACGACGAGGGAGGCGAAGCCGAGCAGGCATACCGGCCGGCTCACCCGGGAGCCGGCGGCCGACGCGGCCACCCGTGGCAACGGGGTGAAGGAGCACCGGCCACGGATTCCGCAACCGCCCCTGCGGAGGGCCGGATCGCTCAGCCGGCGCCGGGCAGGCGCGCCTGAAGCATGCCGTCACTGTCCGTACGGGTGGTGAAGCGCGGCTGCGGGGCGGTCGCCGGACCGCCCACGTTCCAGCCGTCCGCGAGGCGGAAGACGCTGCCGTACCAGGGGCACGTCACGCGGCCGTCGGCGATCTCGCCCTGTGAGAGGGGACCGGAGCAGTGGCTGCACCGGTCGGCGAGGACGTGAAACACGTCCTGGGACTCCCCGACCACCAGCACCGGCACCTCGCCGACCGTCCGGCGCGCCGCCTCGCCGACGGAGAAGTCCGCCGCGCGCCCGAGGATGTGCCAGCCGGGCTCGACCAGCCGGGGGACGGCCTCCGCCTTGTTCGCGCCGGCCGCCTGCCGGTACGCGAGGTGGCCGCCGATCGCCGCCCCGGCCCCGACCGCGGTCAGTCCGGCGAAGCCCAGGACGCGCCCCAGCCCGTCGCGGCCCCGCGAGCGGGCCGCCCACGACACGCCGTACAGCCCGATCGCGGTCGCGATCGACACGGCGTGCAGCAGGCCGGTGCGCCTCTGCTGCTCGTGCAACTCGGCCCAGTCGACCCAACCCGTCCACGCGGCCGGGGCGGCGGTGGCGACACCGACCGCGACCAGCAGCCGCGCGGCACGCTCCGAGCCGGGCACCAGGTCGAGAACGCCCGCGGACAGCCAGGCGCCCACCGGAACCTGCACCAGGGCGGGATGCAGCGGATGTCCCAGGGGCCGGCCGTGCAGCACCCCGCGCAACCGCCCCAGCGGAAGTCCCTGGACGACACGCTTCAGAGGCTCGGCGACGGCGTCGAATTCCTCGGCTCCTCCCACGGCGTCGAGCATCTTCAGAAGCCGGACGCCGATGCCGTCGTCGCCGCGCGACCCGGCGGCGGTGATACCCGGCGGCGGTGATACGGGCAATGAAGGTTCCCATGCGAACCACGCTGCCCGCACTCCCGCGCCTGCGCGGGCCGGCTGAGCCGGACGGCCTACCCGTCTCCGGCCGCCGGTCGAGGGCACCCGATTCTCCCCCGAGGCCACCGGGCCCACCAGAGCCGCCCGGCTCGCCACCCAGCCTCCGTCGCCGCCGCGGTGACGAGACGATCACGCGCCGCGCTCGGCCGAACGGATTCACCCGGCCATGTGCGGGTAGCCGCCGTAAGGAGAGCACCCCTGTCCTTCCGCCTCGATGAAGGAGTCCGTCATGGGCACACCCCCCAACGATCCCGTACCTCCCAGTCCGACGCCGGCCCCCGGCCCCGGCCCGGGGCCGCAACCCGGACCGGTTCCGGGGCCGGTTCCCGCGCCCGGAGGGCCCGACCCTGTACCGCCGGCGCCGCCGCAGCCCGAGCCCGACCCGCTGCCTCCGCCCGCGCCGGGACCGGGGCCGGGGCCGCAACCCGGCCCGCTGCCGGGGCCGGGACCGGCCCCGGAACCCATCACCTGAGGCGGCACGGCCCTCGCCCCCGGCCCGGGACTCCGCGTCGAGCCGCGTTCCGGCCCGTCCGGGCCGAGAGCTCCTCGCCCCGGACAGGCCGGACAGGCCGGGCGGACCGGGGCGAGGGGCCCTCGGCCGTCAGGTTCATCCCGTCCTGCAACGAGGTCACCCAGAACACGTCGGCTGCCAGGTATTCGTCGACCACCTCGGCGAGGGACAGCCTCAGGGGGAGGTAGTCCCGAGCGGATGGACCGCGATGCGCGGCAGGCGGGGCCGGCCCGCAAGGGCCTGCCGGAACTGCTCGGCGAAGGCGGCGGTGTGGAAGCCGGCCCGGTCGAGACAGGCCAGGGAGGCGAGCAGCTCGCGGGCGACCGGCAGGGTGGCGAAGACCTCGGCCGGTGGGAACGGCGTGTGGTGGAACAGGCCCGTGCGCGGGTCCGGCCGTGAGGTGCGCAGCAGGCCCGGTACCAGCCAGAGGTTGTAGTCGTGCAGCCGGACGGTCGCGCCGTGAGCCGCGTGCGCCACCGGGGTTTCGGGACCAGCGGGTCGCGCAGAACGTTCCGGATCGAGGGTGCCCCGCGGCCCGTGGCGAAGACCACGGTCACTTCCGGACGGTGAGCCAGCGCATCCCGCAACCGACCCCGGCCGGCCGGGCTGCCGCCGAGTAACGTGCCGTCAGGATCGCCGACCAGAATCCTCGACGTCCGACGGACACCAACACGACCACCGAGCGCGGTGAAGTGGACACTTCACCCGGGCGGCAGCCGGTCGGGCGGTCATCGGCCTCCGGCCGGCCGGTGTTCGGGGTCCTCGGTCTGCAGGGTCGTTCGTCCGGTGCCGTTCCGGCCCGGGACGCGCCGGTGCCCGTCGGCCGCAGTGGCCGACGGGCACCGGCAGTGCGGGGCGCGGGGGGCTACCAGCGGTACCACCGCCCCCGGCTGCCGGCGGCGGTGGTGCCCCGGGCGAGGAAGCCGAGGAGCCAGACGGCGAGGACGACCAGGCCGACCCACCACAGGACCTTCACGGCGAAGCCGAGCCCGAACAGGAGGAAGACGAGCAGCAGGACCAGGATCAGACCGAACATGGAACGGACTCCTCACGCTGGGGAATGGTTCACGGCCCGGGTGCCCCGGTTCCTCCGGATCATGCCCCGCCCCGCCGGATCACCCGGGTCCGCGGGACCGCCTCCCGGGCCGGGATCCCCCTCGCCCGTTACGGGCGGTGAGTCCGGGGCATACGGCTGCCGACCGGGACCGGCAACGGTCAGGCCGGGTCCGGGCGGAGCGGATCGACGAACTGGAACGCACCCCGGGCACGGGCGACCGCTGTCAAGGCGCACGAACGGGCTGCTGCCGGGCTTTCCGGTTCCGGTAAGGACTGGGGTAGCCTCCCAGGCGGTACGTGCCTGTGTTGTCGGTCGGCCTCGGTGCCCCGGCGCCGGGGTGGGCTCTAGAGAGGCGACGTTCGATGGCTGGCTCAGCAACGCCCAACGGTTCGCGCGGGAGCGCGGGTCCTTCCGCCGCCCAGGTCGGGGTGCCGGAACTGCGGCTCCTGCTCGCCGGTCTGACGGCGGTGCGTGACGGGGACTTCGGGACCAGACTGCCGGACGACGCGGACGGCCTCCTCGGCGAGATCGCGACCGTGTTCAACGGCATGGTCGACCAGTTGTCCCGCTTCACCTCCGAAGTGACCCGGGTGGCCCGGGAGGTGGGTACCGAAGGGCGGCTCGGCGGTCAGGCGCAGGTGCCCGCCGTCTCCGGGACGTGGGCCGACCTCACCGACTCGGTCAACGCGATGGCCGGCAACCTCACCACCCAGGTGCGGGACATCGCCCAGGTGGCCACCGCGGTCGCGAAGGGCGATCTCTCGCAGAAGATCACCGTCGATGCGCGCGGCGAGATCCTCGAACTCAAGAACACCGTCAACACCATGGTCGACCAGCTGGGCAGCTTCGCCGGCGAGGTCACCCGGGTGGCCCGCGAGGTCGGCACCGAGGGCATCCTCGGCGGCCAGGCCGATGTGAAGGGCGTCTCGGGGACGTGGCGCGACCTCACCGACTCGGTGAACTCCATGGCCGGCAATCTGACCGGCCAGGTCCGGGCGATCGCCCAGGTCGCCACCGCGGTGGCCGACGGCGACCTCTCGCAGAAGATCACCGTCAACGCGCGCGGCGAGATCCTCGAACTCAAGAACACCATCAACACCATGGT
>NZ_JZWY01000754.1:0-249 GCF_000966955.1 Streptomyces sp. NRRL S-495 | reverse complement strand
TCCTCGAACTCAAGAACACCATCAACACCATGGTCGACCAGCTGAGTTCGTTCGCGGGCGAGGTCACCCGGGTGGCCCGCGAGGTCGGCACCGAGGGGCGCCTCGGCGGACAGGCCGATGTGCAGGACGTCTCCGGCACCTGGCGCGACCTCACCGAGTCGGTCAATGTCATGGCCGACAACCTGACCGCGCAGGTCCGTTCGATCGCCTCGGTGACCACCGCGGTCGCCCAGGGCGATCTGACACAGA
>NZ_JZWY01000765.1:0-1743 GCF_000966955.1 Streptomyces sp. NRRL S-495 | reverse complement strand
TGGCCCCCCTGACCGCCGTGCCCGCCCAGGGGCTCGCGCTGCCGGGCGCACCGGCCGCGCTGGAGGCGACCGTCCAGGCGAGCACCGACCTGCCCATCCCGGCACCCGGCCTGCTCCTGCAGCTGTGGATCCAGGACGCCGACGGGCTGACCGAGCAGCTGACGGCCCCGCTGACGACCGACGGCCGACAGCACTCCCTGACCTTCCCCCTGGCCGGCGGCGACCGGCGCGCCGGCCCGCTGACGCTCAGCCGGCTCGGTGTCCACTTCCCCGGCACGGTCGCCCTGCGCTCCACCCTCGACCTGCGCCTGCCGAGGATCACGGCCGTCGGCGCCGCCGGCGAGCGGACCGACCTGGCGCTGCCGCCGGGGCAGGGCTGGGCCCGCTCCGGCAAGGTCCTCGCGGCCCCCTCCGCGCTCGGCTGCCCCGGCACCGAACGCGGCCGCACGGAGGAGATCCCCGATCAGGCCGGGGCCTGCAGCTGGCAGAGCGAAGGGGCCGACCTGCTGCACACGGTGATGCGCTCGCACCAGCCGCCGATACCGCTCGACCCGGCGGGCGGTGACGCCGTGCTCGCGGTCCAGCCCGTGACCGGCGGCGCGCCCGTGCTCCGCACCCTGCCGGGGGGCGCGATCCTGCCGACGCCCCCCACCCTGCCCGTGGTCGCCGACCGCGCGCTGCTCGACGCGGTGAACGCCAGGGTCGGCGACACCCTTCCGCTCAACTGGGAGCGCGACGGGCGGAGTACCCAACAGGTCCTGATCACCGGGGAGGTCGACGTGCTGCCCGGCTACGACCGGGGCCAGGGCCACCTGTTGCTGGACCTGCGCGCGCTCGCCGCCAACCGCGCGCTCACCGGCGCGGCCCCGCCCGTCGCCACCCACTGGTGGCTGGCCGGCTCGGACCCGGAGGCCCTCTGGGCCGCCGTCGACGGCCACGTCGAGTTCGGCCGGCCGCAGAGCGCCCTGCGGATCGCCGCCGCTCTGGCGGACGACCCGTTCCGGGCCGGACTGCGCTGCGCCTGGCTGCTGCTCCTGGTCACCGCGCCGCTCTTCGCGGTGACCGCGCTGACCCTGCACGCGGTGAGCACGGTCCGCTCCCGCCGGCGGGAGTTCGCGGTACTGCGCGCGCTGGGCGTGCGGCGTGCCGAGCTGACCGCGCTGCTGCGCGCCGAACAGGTGGCGGTGACCGTGCTGCCGGTGCTGCTCGGAGGGCTGCTGGGCCTGCTGCTGGCGGCCCTGCTGCTGGCGCTCACCGTGCTGGACGACTACGCGCGCCCGGTCTTCCCGGCCATGGCCGCCGCCCCGGGCCGGCCCGCCGCCGTGCTCACGGCGCTGGCCGGGGGCCTGCTGCTCACCCTCGCCGTGCTGGTCCTCACCCGGCTGCTGGCCCGGGTCGACCTGGTCCGGGCCCTGCGCGCGGGGGACGACGGATGAGCCCGGCGGAGGACCGGCGGAGGGCGGACGGGCGGTACGCGGACGGGCAGCGGGCGGCCCGATGGCGCGTCGGCGGGCACACCGGCGGGCGAGCCGGCAGGCACCAGGACGGACGCTTCGACGGGGGGAGCCCCACATGCTGACACTGCGCCTGATCCGGCGCGAGGCGCGGATCGCCTGGCCGGTCTCCGTCGTGCTCGCACTGCTCGCCGCACTGCTCACGGCGGTCCCGCTGAGCTGGCCGCCGCAGTTCGACCGGCTGGCCGCCGGCACGCTCGCGGACCGGGTGGTCCGCGCCCAGCGGGAC
>NZ_JZWY01000764.1:0-761 GCF_000966955.1 Streptomyces sp. NRRL S-495 | reverse complement strand
CGCCCAGCGGGACGTGCCGCTGGTCTCCGCTTCCACCACCACCGTCCCGCTGGACGGGCTGGTGCCCCCGGACACCGGCTCGCTCGACCGGGAGCTGGACCAGCTCGGCGAGCGGGTGCGCACCGCGGCGGGTCCGGGACTGGCTGCCGTGCTCGACCGGCCGCAGGCCCGCGTCACCACCCTCGACGTCGCGGCAAGTGGTCCCGAACTGCCCAGCCCCTACGGCAAACCGCCGCGTTTCAGTCTGGTCCACGCCCAGCCCGACGGCGCGGGCGGCACGGTCGAGTACCTTCAGGGCCGCGCGCCGCGGCAGCCCGGGGCCGACCCGCGCGTCCCGGCCGGAGGGGCGGCCCCGATCGAGGTCGCGGTCTCCGACGGCACCCGGGAGAGGCTCGGCCTGACGGTCGGCCGGCGGTTCGACCTGTCGGACCGCGGCTGGGCCGCCCCGGTCCTCGTGGTCGGGGTCTTCCGGACCGACCGCGGCGCGGGCCGGCTCTGGCAGCAGTCCCCGATGCTGGTCTCCCCGTGGACCGTGGCGGTGGACCCCGGCCAGGAGCTGAGCGGCCAGCTGCTGACCAGTGCCGACGGGATCGAGACGATCGCGAAGCACGGCCTCGCGGTCAAGGTGGTCTGGGAGCTGCCGACGGCCGTCGACCGGTCCGGGCCGGCCGCCACCCCGGCCGGGATCGCCGCAATGCAGTCCGCCCTGCGAGGACTGCGCGCCGCCGGGCCGGACCGGCTGTGCGGGTCCAGGCTCACGG
>NZ_JZWY01000763.1:0-326 GCF_000966955.1 Streptomyces sp. NRRL S-495 | reverse complement strand
CCTGCCTGCTGGCCGGCCAGATCGTGCCCTCGATCAACGTCACCGAGCGACTCGCCCCGGAGCTGGACACTTTCGCCGTCCAGCGTCAGCGCACCGAGCAGTTGCAGGGCTTCGCGCTCGCCGGACTGCTCGCCCTGGTGGTGGCCACCGCGGTCGCCGCCGCCCGGCTCGGGGCCCGCCGCCGGGCCGGCGCCTTCGCGCTGCAACTCTCCCGCGGGGCGGGGCTGCCCGGGATCGCGGGCCGGCTGCTGGCGGAGGCCGCGGTGGCGGTCGGCGCCGGGGTCGCGGCGGGTTGGGCGGCCGGCCGCGCGCTCGCGCCGCAGGGC
>NZ_JZWY01000762.1:0-1815 GCF_000966955.1 Streptomyces sp. NRRL S-495 | reverse complement strand
CGCGGTGCCTACGCGGGCACTGGCACGGACCCCCAACTCGTCCTCTCACCGGTCCTCCTGGCGCTGGTCACGGTGGGGGTCCTGCTCCGGCTGCTGCCCCCGCTGGTGCGCCGGGCCACCCGCTCGGCGCGGCGCTCGCGCGGCCTGGTCCCGTTGGTGGCGCTCGCCCGGGCCGGGGCGCAGAGCGGCGCGGCCGCGCTCTCCCTCCTGGTCCTGGTCCTGGCCATGGGCTACGGGGTCTACGGGGGGCTGGTACCGCGCACCCTCGCGGACGGGCAGGAGCAGATCGCCGACTGGCGCACCGGCGGGGCACCCGTCGCCCTGGTCGGACCAAAGGACCGGCTGTCCGGCGACCTGCCGTCGCTCCCCGCCGTCGGGCACCGGGTGACGGTCACCGGCGCGAGCGGGGAACTCACCGCGCAGGACGACGGCACCACCTTCCCGGGCGCCCGGTTCGTCGGGCTGGACGCCGCCGCACTGGGCGCCGCCGATCCCTCCTCCCCCGTGGCCCGCGCCCTGCTGGCCGCCGACGGGGCCGACGCGGCGGTCGGACGGACCGGCGCCGGCAGCGACGTCCCCGTGCTCACCGCGCTGGCCGACCCCGGACTCGCCGCCCGGTTCCCCGACGGCACCTTCGAGCTGACCGCGCTCGGGACGGGCCGCTCCCTGGTCCACGTGGTCGGCGCCCTGCCCGAGGAGGCGCTGCGCGACCCGGTCCTCGGGCCGGCGCTCGGCGGCGGGCCCCGGCCCGGCGCCCTGCTGGTGTTCACCGGCCCGTCCGCGGAGCGTCTGCCCCCCCAGAGGAACCACGCGTCCGCCCTCCTGCTCTACCCGGCCGCCGGCGGACCGCCCCTGGACCCGGCCGCGGTGCGGGCCGCCGCTGGCGTACAGCTCGCTCCCACCGGCCTGCCCGGACCGCAGGTCGAACTCCGCGACCGGGGCGAGGAGCTCGACGCGCTGCGGTCGGACGGGCTGGCACGCTCGGCCCGGCTCGCCTTCCGGGCCACCACCGCGCTCGGCCTGCTGCTCGCGCTCGGTACGTTCGCCCTGGACCTGCTGCTCAGCGCCACCGAACGCGCCCGGACGACCTCCTACCTGCGGACCCTGGGGATCGGCAGCCGGGCGGTGCTCGGCCTGCAACTGCTCCAGCAGCTGCCGCTGGTGCTGGCGGCGGCGGTCGGCGGCACCTCGCTCGGCCTGCTGCTGCCCGCCGCGCTCGGTTCCGGCCTGCGGCTGGGGGCACTCACCGGCGGGCCGTTCGAGCCCGCCGTACACATCGACTGGACGATCACCGCGGGTCTCGGCGTCGCGCTGGTCGTGCTGATGACGGCGGCCGCCGTCCTGGAGGCGGCGATCAGCCGCCGACGCGGACTGGGCGCCGTACTGCGACTCGGGGAGGCACTGTGACCGTCCGACGGACCGAACGACCCGCGGCCGGGGCCGCAGGACCCGCATCCGGGACCGAACGGCTGCCCGGGTCCGGGACCGAACGGCCGATGGTGGCGTGCCGGAGCCTGGTGCGGATCTACCGCACCGGCACCCGCGCCCGTGACGGGGTCGAGGTGCAGGCCCTGCAGGGGCTCGACCTCACCGTGCGGGAGGGCGAGTTGACAGCCCTGGTCGGCGCCTCCGGCTCCGGCAAGTCCACCCTGCTCGGCATCCTGGCCGGCCTGGACACCCCCAGCGCCGGCACCGTCGAGGTGGCCGGCACCGACCTGGGCGGGCTCAAGCGCCGCGAGCGGACCGCCTACCGGCGCCGGACCGTCGGGGTGATCCAGCAGCAGACCGCGCGCAACCTGCTGCCCTACCTGACGG
>NZ_JZWY01000753.1:0-500 GCF_000966955.1 Streptomyces sp. NRRL S-495 | reverse complement strand
CAACACGATGGTCGACCAGCTGTCGGCGTTCGCCGGCGAGGTGACCCGGGTGGCGCGCGAGGTGGGCACCGAGGGCAATCTCGGCGGCCAGGCCACCGTCCGGGGCGTGTCCGGGACGTGGAAGGACCTCACCGACAACGTCAATGTGATGGCCTCCAACCTCACCGGCCAGGTCCGTTCGATGTCAGACGTGGCGACCGCCGTGGCCCGCGGCGACCTCTCCCGGAAGATCACCGTGGAGGCCAAGGGCGAGGCCGCGCTCGCGGACGCGATCAACACCATGGTGGACACCCTGTCGGTGTTCGCCGACGAGGTCACCCGGGTCGCCCGCGAGGTGGGGACCGAGGGGACGCTCGGCGGGCAGGCCCGGGTCCCCAACGTCGCCGGGACGTGGAAGGACCTCACCGACAACGTCAACTTCATGGCGCACAACCTCACCAGCCAGGTCCGCAACATCGCCCAGGTGACCACCGCCGTCGCGGACGGCGACCTCACCCGCA
>NZ_JZWY01000752.1:0-8083 GCF_000966955.1 Streptomyces sp. NRRL S-495 | reverse complement strand
GAGGGGCCCGGGGGCGGCGAGGGGCGGTACCTGGTCGACGTCGGCTTCGGGTCGATCGACGCCCTGCTGGAGCCGCTGCCGATGGTCCCCGGGCCGGTCCGGGAGGGCCGGGGCCGGCGGCACCGGCTGGTGCTGGAGGAGGCCGACGGCCCGGCGCCGGTGTGGGTGCTCCAGGCCCGGTCCGGGGACACCTGGATCGAGCTGGTGTCCTTCACCCTGGACGCCGCGCCGCTGCCCGACATCGGCGTCGCCAACTGGCACGTGGCCACCCACCCGCGCTCGCCGTTCCGCCGCCTGTTCGTGCAACGGACGTACGTCGACGGGCACTTGGCCCTGGACGGCACCACCCTCACCCGCACCGCGCGGGACGGCACGGTGACGGTGGAGCGGGTCGACGGCCCGGAGGCGCTGCGGGAGCTGCTGGAGTCCGAGTTCGGCATCACCCCGCCGCCCGGCGTCCGCCCGGAGCGCTGACCTGGGCGGCGCGGACCGGGGCGGCAGGGTGATGCCGGGGCGACCGGGGCTTCTGCGTGGGTCACCCGGTGCGATAGGCGTCCACGAGGGTCTGGTCGAGGGTGTTCCCGTCGGTGTCGGTCAGCTCCGCCCGCAGCGAGACCGAGGTGCCCGCCGCCGGGTTCGGCACCGTGACGGCACCCTTGTGGACGGGGAGCACGGTCCAGGAGCTGCCGCCGTCGGCGGACATCGAGACCGTCAGCGAGCGGACCCGGCCGTCGGCGGCGGCGCCCTGCACGGTGACCGGTACCCGCATCGGGCTCCCGGCCGGCGCGGTGCCGGCCGGGCCGAGTCCGGGCGAGAACCGGACCACGCTCACCGGCACCGGGACCGGGCCGGTCGTGGTGGCCGAGCGGAAGGTCCACGACGCGTTGACCCGGGTGGTCGCGCCGGTCGCGCCCCGGCGGGCCACCGTGGCGGCCAGCCGGTACGAGGCCGGGCCGGGCGGCACGGTGAACGTCGCCCGGTCGAGCCCGCCGGACCGCGCGTGGAGCAGCGCGCCGTCGCGGTAGAGCCCGGCCCAGGCGGTGTCGAAGGACGGCGCCGTCGGCACGTGGCCGTCGCCGTCGGCGAGCAGCGGCAGGTCGGCGGTGAGGGTGTCGCCCTCGCGTTCGACACCGGCGCGGCCGGCGAGCGCGGGCCCGACGACCGGGCTGTCGAAGGTGTGGACGGTGGTGGCTCCGGCCCGGAGGGCGATGCCGTCGACGAAGTAGCGGTTCGGGCGGGCGCCGGGGGCCGCGGGGGCCGTGTAGACGACGTCCCAACGGCCGCGCCCCGGCGTGACGAACAGGGTGGCCGTCCCCGGCACCGGCAGGGACCAGGATGCGCCGACGCTCGGCCCGGCGGCCGGTCCGACCGTCGGGGCCAGGTCGATCACCGCGGTCCCGGTCCCGGCCCCGGTCCCCGCTCCGCCGGCGTCCGGGCGGGCGGCGGCGCGGAGTTCCAGGGCGGCCAGCTCCCCCGCGGTGCAGTGGTAGGTGAGCCCGGTCAGCGCGCGGGTGCCGGAGAAGGTCCGGCCGAGGGCGTAGCCGCCGGTGCGGGTCGTCCAGTAGGAGTCGTACCACTGCTTGACCGACCCGGCCTCGGTCTCGGGCCCCAGATGGGCGGTGCGCAGGGTCGGCGTCGCCTTGACGATGCTGGCCATCCTGGTCGCTCCCTCGTGCGTGACCTCGATGAACATCCCGCTGTTGAGGAAGGCCGCGGAGCCGTCGGGGGGCGTGACGTCGACGGGGGCGGTGGTCCGGGCGTCGACGGTGACGGTGGTGTCGCGGTCGAGGTCGAGCCGGGGCTGGACGATCCAGTCGGTGCCGTCCGCCACCCGGTCCGTCCAGAGGCTGCTCTCCAGCAGGTAGCGGCCCCCGGGCAGCCGCACGGAGGTGGTGCCCGAGGCGTCGTGGGGCTGCTCGGACCGGCCGGCGCCGGGGCCGGAGATCCCGGTGACGGAGGTCCGGTAGTGCGTCGGCACTCGGCCGTCCCGGCCCAGGTGCCGGATCGTCAGGGTGTACGTCCCCGGCTCCGTCTGCGGCTCGGCGGCGAAGGCCGCGGAGCCGCAGACGGAGACGGAGACGGATGCCGCACCGCCCAGGACGGCAGCGCCGGTCAGGGCCCGGAGGACGCTCCGGCGCGACAGGGGGGACGTAGTGGTCATGCCCTCTCCTGTCCGCCGGAGCGCCGGAGTTCCCGGAAGGACGGGCCGGACCTGGGGGGGAGTTCAGCGGGCTCCGCGCGCACCGGCGGTCAGGCTTCGGCCCAGGTCGAGCAGGCTCAGGCCGAACATCAGCACGCCCAGCGGCACGTGCAGCGCCGGGTGGTGGGTGACCCCCAGGACCACCTGGACGGAGGCGAGGACGAGGAAGCCGGTCGCGTACAGGATCGGCCGGGCCGGGCCGCCGCCGGGCCGCCAGGCCAGCACCGCGGCGAGCAGGTAGACCATCGAGGCGCCGTACATCACCCGGGCGCCCACGCTGTGCAGGGTCTCGCCGTAGGAGGTCGAGAGCAACAGGCCGGCGGTGGTCGCCTGGTAGAAGATCGCCAGGGTCTGCACGGCGATGCTGGAGCGGAGGAGAGTGAGGCTGCGGCGTGCGGGCTGGGTCGTCGTCGTGATGACCATGGTGCGGTCCCTCTTCCTGCCTGGTGGCGGTGGGTCGGTAGTGTCCCGCTGGTTCGACGAAACAGGCCCGCGAAGTGTGAGGCGGGTGGGAACGAAACGGGGGCGACCGGCATGGGTACCGAGGGCGAGAGATTCGAACGGAACGCGGACACGGCCGTCGGCGAGCGGCGGCATCTGGTCGGCCTCGCCTACCGGATGCTCGGCTCGGTGGCCGAGGCGGAGGACGCCGTGCAGGAGGCCTACGCCCGCTGGTACGCGCAGGCGCCGGAGCGGCGGGCGGCGATCGCCTCGCCCGGCGCCTGGCTGACGACGGTGCTCAGCCGGGTCTGCCTGGACGTGCTGGGCTCGGCGCGGGTCCGGCGCGAGCGCTACGTCGGCGAGTGGCTGCCGGAGCCGCTGCCGGACGGGGCGGAGTGGGCGGTCGGGGCGGGCGGGACGGCCGATCCGGCCGACCGGATCGCCCTGGACGAGTCGGTGGGCATGGCGTTCCTGGTGGTGCTGGAGTCGATGACCCCGGCCGAGCGGGTGGTGTTCGTGCTGCACGACGTCTTCCGCTACCCGTTCCCCGAGATCGCCGCGATCGTCGACCGGACGCCCGCCGCCTGCCGACAACTGGCCTCCTCGGCCCGCCGCCGGGTCGGTACCGCGCCCGCCCCGGCGACCGGCAGCGCCGTCGTGGTGCGGGAGTTCAGACAGGCCTGGGAGGCCAAGGACATCGGCGCCCTGGTCGGCCTCCTCGACCCGTCGGCCGTCATGGTCGCCGACGGCGGCGGGCTGGTGAGCGCGGTGGTCCGGCCGGTCGAGGGCGGCGAGCGGATCGCCCAGTACCTGGCGCAGATGGCGGAGTGGGCCCCGGGCCTGGTCCTGCTGGAGCGCACCGTCAACGGCCGCCCCGGCCTGGTCGCCCAACGGGACGGCGCCACGGCCACGGTGGCAGCCCTGGACGTGGTGGACGGCCGGATCACCCGCATCTGGGCGGTCCGCAACCCGGAGAAGCTCGGCCTCTGGACGGCGGCCTGAGGGCCGGGGCGGGTCGGCGGTCCGATGCTTGGCACGGCCCGTCGACGGGTAATCCGTCGGCTGAGCCGCGTAGAAGTTCGCTGAACGGGTCGCCAACGGAGGCCAGCGTGAAGCTAGTGTTCATCGCCAAGGACCCCAACACGAATGGGGAGAACTGCCCCACTGTCTGGGTGGACCCGGAGACGCGCGACATGGTGATTCAGGGGTGGAAGGCCGACGCCGACACCGAGGCCGAGTGCCTCACGTCGGGGCACATCCCGGAGTCCGAGGCGATCGTCCGAGTACCTGCCCGGATGGTGGCCGCTATCAGGGAGGCCTGCCGTGTCGCCGAAGGTGCCGACATTCGCTGAGCTACTGGCGGACAGCCGACGCAGCGCCGTCCATCTGGAGATGCGCGACGTGTACGGCGTCGAGGAGGAGGACGCCGACTTCGCCGCCTGGAAGGCCGGGCACCGCCACGACCCGGACGACCGGGCGTCCTGGTGGAATCCCTTCCTGACGGCCGTTTCGGAAGCGGTCGCCCGGGGAGTGGAGTTCCGCCGGGCCCGGGTCGTCTCGGTGCCCGTGACCGACTACATCCGGTACGAGCACTCGTGCACCTTCCAGAACATCGCTGCGGGGGAATCGGTCCGCTGGCTGCCCCGGCGGCTCACCTCCGACCTGATGCTGCCGGGCAATGACCTGTGGCTGTTCGACGGCAGGGTGGCGAAGTTCGGCCTGTTCTCCGGCGACGGCTCGTTCCTGGGCAACGAGATGAGCGACGACCCCGAGGTGGTCAAGCGCTGCGTGGACGCCTTCGAAGCCGTGTGGGAGCGCGGAATTCCCCACCAGGACTTCGAGGTCTGACGCTCCCGGTCCCATGGCTCGATCTCCCTCGTCCAGCGTTCAGGCGGCCCGCGACGCGGTGGCCGCACGGCTGCGGGAGCTCTGCCGGGATGCCGGGCTCAAACAGGTGGACATCGCCGCGCGCACGGGCTGGTACGCGTCCAAGGTGTCCCGCATCGCCAACGGGACAACCCCGCCGTCCGACGCGGACATTCGGGCCTGGTGCTCGGCATGCGGTGCCGACGATCAGGCCGAGGACCTGATCGCGGCATCGCGCGCCGCCGACACGATGTACGTCGAGTGGCGTCGGGTCCAACGGACGGGCCTGCGGCGGGTGCAGGAGTCCCGCGTGCCGCTGTACCAGCGCACTCGGCTCTTTCGCGTCTACTGCTCCAACGTCGTCCCAGGGCTGTTCCAGACCGAGTCCTACGCGACGGCACTGCTACGCGCCGTTACTCGGTTTCACCGGACCCCTGACGACGTGGCGGAGGCCGTTGCCGCACGGCTGGCCCGTTCGGACGGCGTGATTCGGGAGGGTGACCACCGGTTCGCCGTCCTGATCGAGGAGTCGGTGCTGCGCAACCAGGTGGGAGACCCACAGACCATGGCCGACCAGCTCGGCTACTTGCTGGCGCTGATGAGCCTTCCCCGGGTGTCGCTCGGAATCGTGCCGTTCTCCGCCCGACGGGAGATGTGGACCTTGGAGGCGTTCAACGTCTTCGACGATCGGAGAGTGCACGTGGAACTGCTGACCGCCGCCGTGACCGTCACCGCGCCGACGGAGGTCGAGCAGTACGTTCGGGCCTTCGGCGAGTTGGCCTCTCTGGCGGTGTACGGGGCGCCGGCCCGGGCCTTGATCTCGGAGGCGATCAACGCCCTGGAGTGATTGGCGTAGAACTCCGTGGAACTTCGTGGCGCCGCACCTTTGGCCGTCCCTACCGTCCTGATGACGGATCCAGGCCTGTGAGGAGGCATCAGCATGCGCTACGACCCGGAGAAGAAGCCCGAAAGGCCGCCCGGACCCATGCCGCCGGAGGTCGTGACCACCGACGCCACCCCGGCCGAGTAGGAGGAGTCACCCATGCGCGTCGAGATCGTCGTGTCCAAGCACAAGGGCAACGAGAAGCCCCCGCCGAAGCACGCGGGCAAGCCCGCCGAGGAGAAGCCCACCCCACCGTCGAAGTAGCACCTGTCACACTGGCAGGCCCCTCGCGCGCGCGGCGAGGGGCCTGCCCCCATGTGCAAGGGAGAGCACCGATGACCGAGCGTCTCGTCATCTCGTACGAGTCGCGCCACTTCGCCGGCACGGACTGGTCGAAGAACGCGGACCGGTGGCGGGCCAGCTTCTACGAGAACGGCGCCAAGGTCTTCGGCACCGCCGACATCACCCGCGTCATCCCCGGCGTGACGCCGAACCCCCGGGCCGTGTTGGAGGAGGACCCCGGCCTCCTCGACCGCATCCCGCGCGTGATCTTCACCGAGGCCGGAGAACTCACCCCGGTGCTCGCCGAGCTGCGCCCCTCGCTGCTGCTTCTCCTGGAGTCGGTCCACGTCGTGGACGAGTGGCGGGGCAAGGGCGTGGGGATGGGTCTGGCCGTCGAGGCCCTCCGACGTCTGGCCGTCCCGGGAGCCCTCGCCGTCTGCTACCCGGCCCCGATCCACGAGCACGGGCCGGACGAGCCGTGCAGCTACAACTCGGACGACCCCGAGGTCCGGCGGCCTGACGAAGAAGCGATGGACAAGCTCCGCCGGGCCTGGGAACGGCACGGCTTCCTGCCACTCGCCGAGGGGGTGTACGTCCGGCGGACGGAGCCGTAGGGCTCGGCCGGTGGACGGCCTCGCAGAACAGCTGCCCGGGTGGCGACCACCCGCGGCGCCCGGCTGTGATCACGAACGGCCGGTACTCGTCTGTGCACGGACGCCGGCCCGGTCCTAGCGTCGGGGGACCGACGCCGTCCGACCACGGGAGTCCACGTATGAACGTGTCCACACGACTCGGCCCGATCCTCGGGGCCGCCGGGGCCGCGCTGGTGGTGGGAGCGGCCGGGCAGCCCGGCCTGCCCTCCACGATCACCAGCGCGAGCCCCGAGGCCGCCGGCAAGTGTCTGGACGCCTACGACTGGGGCAGGGGGCCGTGGGTCCAGATGTGGGAGTGCCACGGCGGCAGCAACCAGTCCTGGAGCGTCTCCTGGAACAGCACCAGCGGGGGCTGGAACATCCGGAACGAGGCCAGCCAGTACTGCGCCGACGGCTCCCTGGGCCACGGGGAGCAGCTCATCCAGAACCTCTGCGGCGACGGCCTGGGGCAGACCTGGAAGATCGACTCCTTCCCCGGCCCGACCCGCCTGGAGAGCATCGCCTTCCCCGGCCAGTGCGCGGACATCGCCAACTGGGGGCGCAGCCCGGTGGTGATGCTGTGGGACTGCGGGAGCCAGGCCAACCAGTACTGGTTGTTCAACTGACCGGGCGGGAACGGGCGCAGCCGTTCCCGCCCGGCAGCCGTGGGATCCCGTCGGGGTCAGCCGCAGAACTCGGCCTCGGCGAGCCCGAGTTTGCCGGTGAACCAGTCGGCGTTGGTGTTGAACGCGACGGCGTGCCGCCCGTCCCGGGTGGTCAGCGCCAGCGTCGACGACCCGTGGATGCCGCCGTCATGGCCCCAGACGGTGACCCCGCAGGACAGCGTCCCGCCGCCGATGCCGAGCCCGCCGGGACCCTCCGTGGTGAGCATCTCGTCCAACTCCGCCTGCGGGAGCAGCCGTCCGCGCATCAGCGCGGAGAGGAACCGGGTGAGGTCGTCGGTCGTGGAGACGATCTCCCCGGCCGCGCCGGCCATCGAGGGGTTTAGCTCGGTGGTGTCCACGGGCGTCGGCGACCCGCCGAACAGCTTCGAGTAACCGCGCGCGTGCGGCCGGGGCAGGGCGGTGGTGGTGCCGGGCACGCTGGTGCCGCCCAGGCCCAGCGGCCGGACGATCCGCTGCTCGATCTCCGCGCCGTACGGGCGTCCGGTCACCGCGGCGACGATCATCCCGGCCAGGATGTAGTTGGTGTTGGAGTACTCGCGCTTCGCGCCGGGGGCGAAGACCGGCGGGTGCGACACCGCGATCCGCACCAACTCCTGCGGTGTGTAGGTGTCGTAGCGACGGCTCAGGAACTGCGGCGTGAACAGTGCGGTCGCCATTCCGGGGTCGTCGTCGTAGGCGAAGAGCCCGCTGGTGTGGTTGAGCAGCTGCCGGACGGTGATCGCCGAGCCGTCGTTCCCGTTCCCGCTCACCACGCCCGGCAGCCACCTGTCCACCGTGTCGTCGAGGTCGAGTCGCCCCTCGGCCTGGAGCTGGAGCACCACGGTCGCGACGAACATCTTGGTCACGCTGCCGATCCGGAACCGTTCCCGGGGCGACCGGGGCTGTCCGGTCGTGGTGTCAGCGGTTCCGATCGCCGTGGTCCAACTGCCGTGCCCTGAGCGGGCGGTGGCGATCATCCCGGGCAGCCCCTCGGTCCGGACGGCCGCGTCCATCGCCGCCCTCGTCCCGCCGTGGCCGGGTCCGCCGCGGCTGCTGCCGCCGGTCCCGCCGGTCATCACGCCGGCCGTCGCCGGGAGTGCCGTCCCCACCACCA
>NZ_JZWY01000751.1:0-12090 GCF_000966955.1 Streptomyces sp. NRRL S-495 | reverse complement strand
TCCCCACCACCAGTGCCGACGCCACCGCCGCCACGCCGACCCCGCGCCGAAGCGCCCGTTGCCGTGTCATGCAGATCTCCTGAGGTCCGTTGTCCTCGCCCCCCGTCCCCGCGCAGGTCGACGGGCCGCAGGGCCCCGGAGTTCCGGCCGACCGCCCATCGGCGCGCAAACCGTCCGCGTGGACGACCGACCCCGTAGGCGAGGGGTTCGGGGTACCCCTAATGGGCCGATTCACCCCCCATAAGCATGGGATGTCGCCCTGCCGACCGGCGTTGCGAGGATTCGGCGTGCGGCGCCCAACACCGGCCACGGGCCGGGCGGTCGGCCGCCCCGCCCGGCGCCCTCCGGCCCGGAGCGGCAGGTCCGTCCCGCTCCCGCAGCAACACTTCGGGAGCTCCGGACGTTCACCGATGAGCATCAAGTCCCTTGCGCAGTGCGCACGTTGGCGGATGATCCGGCTCCGGCACACTGACGCCCGACGTTCCGGAACGCCGTCTCCGCGCGGAACGGGGATCCCGGCACGTCGCCACCAGAAGGAGGACCCCCCGTGCCACCACCCCGATTCGCGCGCCGGCCGCTGACCGCACTGCTGGCGGCGGTCGCCGCGCTCACCTGCGCGATCGCCCCGGCCGCCGCGGCCGCTCCCGGACCGGCCTCCGCAGCCGCCGGACTGCCGCGGCTGCGCTCGCTGTACGTCGCGATGCCGGACGGCGTCCGGATCGCCGTCGACGTCTGGCTGCCGGCCGGCGCCACCCCCGGCCGACGGCTGCCGACCGTCCTGGAGACGGAACGGTACTGGCGCTCCCGGGAGCACCCCGGCGGGCCCGAGAACGACCCCCGGGCCGGAACGGCGAGCGGCTGGAACGACCGCGGCTACGCCTACGTCGTGACCGATCTGCGCGGCACCGGCGCCTCGTTCGGCACGCTCGAAGCCGAACTCGGCGCCACCCTGATCAAGGACAGCGGCGCGCTCGGCGACTGGATCGCCGCCCAGCCGTGGTCCAACGGCCGGGTCGGGACCACCGGCGTCTCCTACGGCGGCGACACCGCGATGCTCGCCCTCGGCCTGCGCAACCACCACATCACCGCCGCCGCGCCGAACTCCTACGACTTCGACCCCTACGAGGACCTGATCCGCCCCGGCGGCCTGCTGATCGAACCGCGGGTCGCCGTCTACGGCGGGCTGCTGCGGATCCTCGACCAGGCCGGCGGCACCACCTGCGCGACCAGCGAGGAGACCCGGCGGCTCTGCGAGGAGTACGGGCTGACCGGCGCCGCGCCGAAGCCGGTCGACGGTCCGGACGGGCCCGCGCTGCGCGCCGCCGCGCGCGCCGAGCACGCCGGGAACGCCAACCTCGTCGAACTCGCCCGCAACGGCGTGCACCGGGACTACACCGACGGCCCGCAGGGCTGGGAGGTCACCAGCGTGGCACCCCGGAGCCGCGCCATCGAGGCGGGCGGCGTCCCGGTCCTGACCGACGCCGGCTGGCTGGACGCCGGTACGCCCAACGGTGTGCTGTCCCAGTTCACCGGCCTGTCGAACACCCAGGAGAGCTGGATCGGCCCCTGGAACCACGGCCAGGGGTACCTCGCCGACCCGTTCCTGCCCAGCCGCCCGCTCACCGGAGCCGAACGCCGGGAGATCGGCGAGCGCACGGTCGCGTTCTTCGACCGCTACGTCAAGCACGGCGAACGCCCCGACGGCGAGCGGCTCGTGCACTACTACACCCTCAACGAGGGCACCTGGCGGACCACCGACCGCTGGCCGGTCCCCGGGACGGCGAACCGGCGGCTCTACCTCGCCGACGGCAACACCCTCAGCCGGAGGCCGCAGCCACCGGTCCCCGGTCGACCCGACACCGACCCGCTGACCCTCGATCCCACCGCCGGCACCGGCCCGCTCGACCGCTGGAACACCAACCTCAGCGGCGACCCGGTCAGTTACCCCGACCGGGCCGCCGTCGACCGCGGCCTGCTCAGCTACACCAGCCCGCCCGTCCAGCAGGACACCAGGGTGACCGGCCTCGGCCGGGTGACCCTCGACGTGACGGGCGTCAGCGGCGCGAGCGACGGCGCGTTGCACGTCTACCTGGAGGACGTCGCCCCGGACGGCCGCGTCACCTACATCACCGAGGGCCAACTCGCCCTCGCCGACCGGGCCGTGGCCTCCCGGTGGAGCAACCCCGACTGGCGCCGGCTGCGCACCCCGCGCACCTTCGCGGCCGCCGACTCCACCCCGTTCCCGCAGGGCACGCCCCAGCGGGTCACCCTCGACCTCCAGCCGACCTCGGTCCTCTTCAAGGCCGGTGACCGGATCCGGCTCACCGTCGCCGCCGCCAACGCCGACTCGTTCGAACTGCGGCCCGCCGACGGCAAGGCCGCCTACACGATCGGCCACGGCACCGTCCGGCCCTCCTACGTCGACTTGCCGGTGGTCGGCTGAGCCGCACCGCACCCGGCCTCGGGCCGTCGGCGCCTTCCGCGCCGGCGGCCCGTTCGGCCGCCAGTCCGCCCGCGAAGCTTGCCGCCGAATGTAACGCTTCGATCACGACCGAAGATCGCGTGCAGCAGTCGCGAGCCGGGCGCCGTCAGGTTGAGCGGGGGGAGCCAAGGGGGCTTCGGGAGGGGCGAAGATGCTCAACACACACGAGCCGGGTGGCCATGCGAAGCGCTGACATCCCCGCCTTCACGGCCTTCGTGCATGCACGGTCGTCGGCCCTCTTCAGGACCGCACTGCTGCTCACCGGCGAGCGTCATGTGGCCGACGACCTGGTGCAGTCCACACTGGAGCAGGTCTGTCGGAACTGGCGCCGGGTCCGCTCCGCCGACGCACCGGAGGCCTATGCGCGCCGGATCCTGGTGAACCTCGCCAACGACCGCTGGCGCAAACTGCGCGGACATGCGGAAGTGCCCCTGGCCGACGGTGTCGGGGACGGGCACGTCGATCCGTACAAAGGTCTCGTGGTCCGCGACGAGTTGATGCGCGAGCTGCAGTCCCTGCCGATCGGCATGCGCACCGTACTGGTGCTGCGGTACTTCGAGGATCTCGACGACGCGGAGATCGGCCACTTGCTGAACATCTCGACCGCCACGGTCCGCTCCCAGGTGGCCCGGGGCCTGTCGAAACTCCGGTCGACCGTCGACACCCAGGCAGTGCACGCACGTTCGGGAGGAGCGGCATGAAGGACTACGACCTGGAGAAGGAGCTGGCCGCGGCCATGCTCGACCGCTCACGGCAGGAACCGCCGGGCAGCTACGACGTCGACGGCCTCATCGGGTCGGTGCGGCAGCGCCGCCGGCGCCTGCAGGCGGGGGCGGCGGCGGCCGTGGCGATCGTGGCCCTGGGCGCCGGCTTCCTGTCCCGAGCGGATCATGGCCGCGTCTCGCTGCCCGTACAGGGCTCGACCGCATCGAGCGCCGAGATTCCCTCTTCGCCCCCGCCCAGCGAGCCGCCCTCGCCTTCGCCCACGGCTTCGGCATCGGCTTCGGCATCGGCTTCGGCTTCGGCTTCGAAACCGGCCTCCCCGGCCGCGCCGTCCCGGACGACGAACGCCCTGTTCCTCGCCGCCCTGCGCTACCAGAACCCGGCCACCCGCGCCGAGGTGGATCCGGCGGAGGTGGCAGCACTGTTCGCCAACGAGTCCACGTACCAACGGATCTGGGGCACCGACTCCCGCGGTGTGACCTGCGGCGCCCCGGTCGACGGCGTGCTGGCGTCGGGCGAGGTCCTGCTGTACCAGGGGGTCGAACGGCTCGACCGGGCCCCTGCCCTGAGCTTCGACGGGGCCACGGGGAAGGTGACCGACCTGACCTGCCGAACGGTCGTCGGAGACAGCAAGGGGGGCGACCCCACGGTCTCCGGCTTCTACGGCGGGCTGGTGGCGGCCACCAAGTCCGGTGACTCCACGGCCGTGGCGAGGCTCGGGAGGCTGTTCGTGACCGCGCAGCTCCGATCCGACCAGGGCCCGACCGCCGGCACCTGCTCCTCCACCACTCCCCCTTTCTGGCTCGCCGACAACCCCTCGTCCGGAACTCTCACCCACGGATGGACCGTGAACCTCGGCGGCCCCCAGAGCTTCCCGATCGAGATCGACGAGACACCGAAGATCGCCGGATCCTGCGGCAAGTGAGCCGCACCGACCGCCACTGAGGCGGACGACACCGGACCGAGCCCGCACGGCGGCGGGTCCGGAAACCCGCGGAAACCCACGGCAACCCACGGACCACCCCTGCCCCACGGACCACCCCTGCGCGCCCTGATCGGCCGACAGGCGATGTCCGCATGCCCGGACGTCGGAAAGCGAGTGCCCGCATGAAGCATCGGACAGCCTTCGTCATACCCGTACTCGTGGGCGCCGCCATGGTGGCCCACGTCCTGATCCCGGCCCCGGGGCCCGCCGGGAGCGCCTCTGCCGGCCCACTGCCCACCTCAGCCCCATCGACCCTGTCAGCGCCGTCGAACCCGTCAACCCCGTCAGCGCCGTCGACCCCGTCAGCACCAGGCACGTTCTCCGGGCCGGCACCCGCCACCCCGGGCACGACAACGCCGGAACAGGCCGTGCGCCTCGCGCTCGACGGGCTCGGCGTGCACCGCGGCCGGTACGCCCTCGCCGTCGAGGACCTCACCTCGGGCCGCTCGGCCGCCTACGGTTCGTCCGCCGAGACCTTCACCTCCGCGAGCATCATCAAGGTCAACATCCTGGCCGCCCTGCTGCTGCAGACGCAGGACCGCGGCGCCCGACTCAGCTCCGCCCAACGACAGTCGGCCGCCGACATGATCCGCGTCAGCGACAACGACGCGGCGCAGAAACTCTGGGTCGAGATAGGCAGGCGCCCAGGTCTGGACGCGGCCAACGCCCGGCTCGGACTCAGCCCGGCGCACGCCGGCCAAACGGGACCCTGGGGACTGACCCGGACCACGGCCCGGGACCAGATCTCGCTCCTGAAGGCCGTGTTCACGCAGGACTCCCCCTTGAACGCCGCATCCCGGTCTTACCTGCGGGACCTCATGAGCACCGTCACCGACGAACAGAACTGGGGCGTCGGCGCGGCCGGAGCGCCCGGCGAGCCGCCCGTGCTCAAGAACGGCTGGCTCCCGGACGGGACGCCGCAGCTGTGGGTCGTCAACAGCGTGGGCATCGTCGAACGCGCGGGACACACACTGCTCGTCGTCGTCCTCACCGACGGTCAGCCCACCCGGGAGACCGGCGTCGCACTCATCGAACGGGCCGCGGCAGCCGCGGTCGAGGCACTGGTGCGCACGCCCTGAACGCCTCCGGCCCGGACGGTGACGCTGCGACCGGTGACCGTACCGGGTTCCGGGGGCCGTGTGCGGTCCGGGTCCTGACGCGGGACCGCCCCGCCGGCCTTGTGGGCTCGGCGGGGCGGCGGCTGTGCGGCAGGGCAGGTCAGAGGCCGCCGGTGTACAGCAGCGCGTTGGGGCTGGACTTGGTGACCTTGGTCAGGGCGTCCTTGGTGGATTCGGTGTCGAGCCACTCGTTGATGTCGGAGGGAGTGGCGTCCGGATGGGCGGCGAGGTAGAGGGCGGCGGTGCCGGTGACGTGCGGGGCGCTGAAGGAGGAGCCGTCCAGGGTGGCGCTGCCGCCGCCGAGCTTGGCGGAGGTGATGCCTTCGCCGGGCGCGTAGATGGACAGGCAGGGGCCGAAGTTGCTGAAGCTGCTCTCCTCGTCCCACTTGTTGGAGGCGCCGACGGTGAGGACACGTTGGGCGGCGGCGGGGGAGATGAAGCAGGCGTCCTTGGAGCTGTTGCCGCCGGCGACGACGGGCAGGACGCCCGAGTCGGAGAGCGCGGTGGCGGCCTTGTCCAGCACGTCGTTCCTGTCCCCGCCGAGGGAGAGGTTGGCGATGGCGGGCTTCTTGGCGTTGGCGGTGACCCAGTCGATGCCGGCGATCAGCTGCTCGAAGGTGCCTGTGCCGTCGCAGCCCAGGACGCGCACGCTCACCAGGTTCGCCTTGCGGGCGATGCCGTAGGTCTTGCCGCCGACGGTGCCGGCGACGTGGGTGCCCTGGCCCTGGCAGTCGGCCCCTTCCTTGCCGTCGCCGATGGTGTCGGTGCCGAGGGTCGCGCGGCCCTCGAACTCGTCGTGGCCGTACTCGATGCCGGTGCCGATCAGGTAGGCGGTCACACCGGCACCGTCACCCTTGACGTTGAACTCCCCGTCGCCCTTGCCGTTGACCGGGTCCCACGTCTGCTGGTCGATGCGGTCCAGGCCCCAGCTGGTGGCCGCCTCCCGGTGCTTGGAGGCGGGCGTCGCGGTGGCGTCCGGCGCGCTCACGACGCCGTTCTCCTCCACGGCCTCCACTCCCGGCAGGGCCCGCACCTGCTCCAGCTGGGCGGCGTCCAGGCGGGCGGAGAACCCGTTCAGGGCGTGCCGGTAGGTGTGCAGCGGCTCGACGCCCCCGACCCTGGCCGCCACCCGGGCCGGGTCCAGGCCCTTGTCCACTGTGACGATGTACTCGCCGGGCACAGCCGAAGCCACCCTGTGCAGGGGGGCCGGAACCGCCCGCCCGGACGGGCCGTCGGCTGCCGCACCCTGCGAGGCGACCAGCGGAATGAGAAGGATGAGAGCGGCGGACGCGCAGCGCGCGGACAGTCGCATCAGATCTCCGTTCATGAAAAGGGACCGCCCCGGGGCAGGGACAGCCCCGCGCATGACGGTCACCTGATGCTTCGTCCGCCTGCGTAGGTTCCTTTAGCGCGGCGCGCCGGAGGAGCTCGGTCCTCGCGCGTACTGCGTCACCGTGGGCCGCAGAGCGCCCCAGTACGCCGAACGCCCGGGCGCGTCCTTCCTTGTGCAGCCTGCGCCGTTCCACGTACATCGGCCCCACCGTCCGGGTGGACCTGGCGGCCGAGGAGATCCTGTTGCAAGGATGGACGCCGCACCCCGAGACTCGGTCGGCGTGCGAGGCGACCAGCCCCGCGAACGGTTCGGTACCCGACGGCGAGGCCATCGTCAGGCTTCCGGCCCGGATGGTGCCCATGATCAGGGAGGCCTGCGATGCCGTCGAGCGTGCCCGACTTCGCCGATCTCCTCGGACAGTGCGAGCGGTCCGCCGTCCATCTGGAGCTGCGGGACTCCTATGCCCCTACCGAACGGTTCGAGGCATGGCGGCGCGGTGACCGGATCTCCTGGGAGGTCAGGGAGTCCTGGTGGCATCCCTATGACCAGTTGATCACCGACGCCGTGGCCCGCGGCGTGGCCGTCCGTCGGGCTCGGATCGTCTCCGAGCCCGTTTCCGAGTACATCCGGTGGGAGCACTACGTCACCCACGCGAACGTCACGGCCGGCGAGGAGGTCCGCTGGCTGCCTCGGCGGCGGGCCACGAGCATCCCGCTGCCGGGAAACGACTTCTGGCTGTTCGACGGAGCGCTGCTCCGGGTCCACCACTTCTCCGGCGACGGCGCGGTGGTCGAGGACGAGATCACCTCGGACCCGGAAGCCGTGAAGCTGTGCGCCACCGCGTTCGAGGCGGTCTGGGAGCGAGCGGTCCCGCATCACCTGTACGAGATCTGACGAAGGCCGGCTCCCTCCGTGCCCGTGCATCCCTCTCCCGGCGTTCAGGCGGCCCGCGAAGCCCTCGCGGGCCGCCTGGGCTGTCCGGTCCGCCGACGCCCACGTGCAGTGGCGACGACTCCAGCGGACCGGGCCAGGGAGCAAGTCGGAGGCCGGTCCGACGTCAGTTGGCGGAAGCCCCGGACCTCGATCCGGGGCTTCCGCGCGTCCCACGGCCACCAGCGGACGGGGTGTTCGCCAGTGCGAGGCCTCCCCGCACGCCGGTGCCGCGGCGGCCCCGAAGGCACGCCGCGGCACCGGTCGACGCCGAGAGCTGGGGCCTAACTCAGGTAGAAGACGTCGAACTGTCCGTCGGGCCGGGGGGCGATGGACGCCTCGCCCGCGCCCTGGGGCGGGTTGATGTTGAGGAAGTGCGCGGCGAGCTCCGCGTTCGGCTGGGTGCTGACGCGCCAGATCTTCACCCCCGCGTCGCCCTCCAGCGCCAACGACTTCTTGAGCTCCGCGTCAGCCTCGCTGATCCGGGTCATGGCCTGCTCCTTCGCATGGTGGCCGAGAGCGCCGCCCCGACCGGGCGCGGCAGCTGGAAGCTAGCACCGGAAGCGGCCGAAACCGCGCTGAACAAGCGGCGGTTCGACACCGAACCAGGTGGCGTTCCGCCGGGCGGCCTACCGAGCGGACGGGACGGGCCAGGCGAGCCCATGGGCACTGAGGCTCTCCCACGGCGCGCCCGGGGATCAGTTCCCGTTTGAACGGAAGGTCGATTCGGCGGACGGTTCGGAGAACACAACGGCGTTCCTCCCCACGGCGAGGAGGAACGCCGCGAGTTTCTAGGCGAGTTTGCCGATCAGGCTTGCGTGGAGCACATCGGCGGAAGCGGATGTGTCTGAATCGGTGAGGTAGGAAACCAGCAGTTGGCGGACGTCCTGAAGGGTCTCGGCGAGAGTTTCCTGCCTCAGACTGTTGGGCGCGATCCCGGCCCGGAACTCCGGCCTCGGAAGCGCAGCGGCCACCAACCCTTCGGCCAGGTCCAGGACCGTGCGCTCGCGCAGGGCAAAGGTCAGATGGAAACTGGTCTCCTCCCCTTCGGTGTTGTGCGGACTGTGCACCCATCCCCGAGGGAGGACCAGCGTGTCACCAGGTCCGAGATCGAACTCGGCGTACGGCTCGGAGCTGTCCCATCGCTCCTGCATCTCTGCCGTCCACATCACTGGCGAGTCCAGGTAGTCATCGATCGGCAGCTCCACCTCGGGTGGCCAGATCGGCCATACCTTGCGGCCGTGCATCTGGGTGACGACGGCGGTGAACGGGTCCCAATGGTGTCGTAGGCCCCGCTGTGCGGCAGGCGTGAGGATCGCGGATACATACAGCGAGTAACCGGTCTCCTCCCGGATCGCACGGCACACCTCGGCGAGGTACGGCACGGTCCGCTGGACGTGGCGCAAGTTGATGGTGTGCCCGTCGTCGAAGAGCGCGCGCAGCCGGCCGGGGAGCATCTCCCCGTTCTTCGAGAACCGACCAGGGTGAACGGCGCGCCCGTCCTTCACCGCGGCGGTGTACGAGGGGATCGACAGTCCATGGTCGATGTACGTGTCCATGAGCCCGAGCGTGATCTGCTCATCGAGCTCGGATCGGCTGCGGCGGTAGACCTGGGGCTCGGTGGGGCAGCTCGCGAGCAGGGAGTCTGCTGCCGGCCCGAGCAGAACGGCCAGGGACATGTTGCCTCCTTCACCCTTGCGGGCACGGGATGTCAGGTAGGTGGCGGCTGGGGCAGGCAACCACCGCGAAGTTGATCATCCGATCGCCTGGGACGTAGTAGCACCACACGACGTCGGTTCCGTGGCCGAGATCCGCGCGGGCCTGGCTCGCCTTGGCGGCCGGACCGCAGTCGACCGCGCCACCGTCTCTACGTTGGACCGGCGGGTACTGCTGATAGATCCGGATGAGCCAGTCAACCGCCGGACTCGGGTCCTGCCAGGTCCTGCTGGCCAGGTCGGGTGGCTTGCGAAGCAGGTGGTGACCGGTCTGCATCGGTGGAACGGAGCGGCGTTCGAACGGGCTGAAGGCCTGAGGATCAGGCGCCCTGAGAGTCTTGATCCACCCAGGATCGAGCGGAGTCGGTCGGCGCAGGTACTCCGTGCTGTACTGCGCGTTGGAACCGATCCAGGGGCCGTAGCCGTGCCAGTGGCCGATGAATCCCACGGGTATCCTCCGAGGAGGGTGCCTGCTCCAAATTCCGGTTGGAGCAGGCACCTTCGTGGTTCAGGGGTGGTCGGACCAGACCGTCAGACCGCCAGCTCCCGGGACCTCACCCAGGCGCGGGCGAACGCGTCCAGCTCGGCCGCGTCGAACCGGAGTTCGTGGCCGCTGCCCTCCGGCTTGGTGTCGCGGAGGACGAAGGCGTCGGCCGCCCCGGGGATGGCGGCCAGGTCGACGCAGGTCTCGGTCTCGCTTTCGAGGTTGCCGCCGCACTGGCGGTGGAACCGGGCCCCCTCGATGGACATCTCGTAGAGGTTGGACATCAGTACTCCCCTTGCTGTCGGGCTTCGCCGGCCGGGTCGGCCGGAAGGGACGATCAGCCACGTCGTCAGCGGATCGCCGGGATTGCAGCAATGACCGTGCTTCGAGATCCCAGACTCGCCCCGAGGTGCGATTATCGATCAGTCGACTTTCGTGACGGCCCTTCAAAGGTACGAAGCAGGGGCCTTCTGGCACCATCGGCTTCTACGAAATTGCGCAGATTCACCCGAGGGCGGTCAACGCCTCGTCGATCCTCGCGCGTACTGCGTCACCGTGGACCGCCGAGTGCGCCAGTTCCCCGAACGCCCGGGCGTAGTCCCTGATCTCCCGGGGTTGCGTGATCTGGATCTCGGCGGTCAGTGTCTCCACGACAGTGCGCCGGTCGTCGTAGAGGTAGAAGGCCTCCAGCGGCCACACGGACCGCTCGGCTCCCAGAGGAATGATCCCGAGAGAGAGCGAGGCAAGGGGCATGACCGTCAGGAGGTGCCGAAGCTGGCCGGCCATGGTCTCCGCATCGCCGAGACGGTTCCGCAGGACGGCCTCCTCCATCAGCACCACGAACCGGTGGTTGCCCTCGTAGAGGAAGCGGGACCGTGCGACCCGCGCAACCACAGCTTCGGGAACGTCGTTCGGAGTGCCCTGAAAGCGCGTGATGGCGGAAAGGAGCGCTGTCGCATAGGCCGGGGTCTGAAGAAATCCGGGGATCACATTGGAGACGTACACACGGCAGACGCGAGCCTGTTGGTGAAGGGCGTAGAAGTCCTCCTGAACCCTGCGCAGTCCTTCCTTGTGCAGCCTGCGCCATTCCACGTACATCGATTCGACGGCACGCGAGGCCGCGATCAGGTCGGCGGCCTGGTCCTCGGCGCCACAGGCGACACACCACGCTCTGATGTCGTCGGCGGACGGCGGTGTGGTGCCCCGGAGAATCCGCGAGGTCTTGGAGGCATGCCAGCCGCACCGGGCAGCAACGTCCTGCCCTTTCAGTCCCGCGTCCAACATCAGTTCCCGCAGTCGGGCAGCGACCGCCTCACGGGCGGCCTGGGCGTTGGAGGACGGGAGTGTGGGCATGCGATTGCTGTCCAGTGCGGCAGGTGGTCAGACGACGTACTGGTCGTGGGGGGTGGCTCGATCCCAGACGGTCTCGAACGCGGCCGAGACCATCTTCACCGTCGCAGGGTTCTCGTCGAACGCGTGGCCGGCCCAGGCACCGTCCCCGGTGAACCAGTGGAACATGATCAACTGCTCATCGATCAGCCACAGGTCGTTGCCCGGCAGCGCGATGTCCGAGGCCAGGCGCCGGGGCAACCACCGCACCGATTCACCGGCGCCCAGGTTGAGCGGGGTGACCGCGTGCTCCCACCTGATGTAGTCGGTGACCGGCTCGGAGACGATCCGGGCCCGGCGGAGCACGACACCGCGAGCGACGGCTTCGCGAACGATCCCCAACCAGTCCGCCCAGTAGGGGTCGTTCGGATTCAGATCGGCCTGCCCGGTGCGCTTGAAGTCCGCGATAATGCCGGACTCGTCGCCGACCGCGTACAGGTCGCGCATCTCCAAGTGGACGGCGCTCCGCCGAGCCTTCCCCAGCAGGGCCGCGAAGTCAGGAACCGGCTCGCTCTGCGTCATCGCACGCCTCCCTCAGAATCGCCGCCATGCGCGCCGGCAGGCGAACCACGGACTCGCCGGCGGGGATGCCGACCGAGTGGCCCGGCACCCACTCAGTATCGCGGATCTCCGAAAGCCTTTCGCCCTCCACGTCCCAGCCCTGGATCACGATCTCCCGCGACTCCTCGTCGACCCACACGGTAGGCGAGCCTCCGCCACCCGTACTGGGGTCGATGCCCTTGAACCGCAACGGCATGACATTCTCCCGTTGGTTGAGGACTGCTTCTTCTACATGCTTGCACAACCGTCTCGCTCTACTGATGCTCCGTCAAGTTCACTGGACAACGTGAAGTTGGGATCGATCCGAGCGACTGGCAGAGTCCTCGAAACAGGGACCCGTGCCTGGAGACGCAGCCCGCCGGTAGCTACT
>NZ_JZWY01000750.1:0-227 GCF_000966955.1 Streptomyces sp. NRRL S-495 | reverse complement strand
CGGCGGGGGTGCCGCGGAGGAGGAAGGGGAGGTGGGCGCCGCGGGTGAGGGCGTCGAGGGCGTGGGTGGTGCGGCGGTGGTGGTCGGGGTGCATGGCGTCGGCGAGTTGGGCGCGGTGGAGCCAGTGGACGGCGGTGACGGTGTGCGGGGGTCGGTGGAGGGCGGCGGTGGATTCCTGGGCGGGGCTGAGGCGGCCGCCCCAGTGGACGAAGTGGAGAGCCTCGGGC
>NZ_JZWY01000749.1:0-11350 GCF_000966955.1 Streptomyces sp. NRRL S-495 | reverse complement strand
GTGCGTCGGCCGCCGCCGGGGCGACGGTGCCGGGTGCCCGCCGCAGCAGCGTGATGCCGTGGTCGCTGCGCACCACCTGGTAGCCGCTGCGCTTGACGGTGGCGAGCTCCTGCCGCTCGCGGTCGGGCGACATCGGCCAGCCCATCGGCTGCCCCTCGTCGACCACGATCCATTCGGCCGTCGACCAGTTCTGCGGCCAGCCGAACACGATGACCTCGCAGCGGTTGGTCAGCTGCGGCACCAGCCGGTTCGACGCGGAGACCCGGGCGCCGTCCGGGACGGTGGCGAGCACCGAGCGGGCGGCCTCGACCCGGGCCGGGGTCCGCCACAGTTCGGTGGAGAAGAGCTGCCCGAACGCGAAGCCCGGCAGCAGTGCCAGGGTGACCGTCAGACTGACCGGCAGTGCCGCGCGGGCGATCCAGCGGGGCAGCAGCCCCTGCCGGCCGCGGGCCTTCACCAGGACGTCGACGAAGGCGGCGAAGACGATCGGCATCAGGACGGCGCTGTAGTGGTAGTTGGTGCCCCAGTACGCCGGGTTGTTGGAGAGCAGCCGCCAGCCGAGGGTGGGCAGGGCGACGATCATCAGCGGGGAGCGGGCGGCCAGCAGCACGGTCGGGGCCAGCAGCAGCAGGACGGTGGTGACCTTCTCGCTGGGGGTGACCAGGTCGAGCGGCAGGGTGAGCAGGTTCCGCCCGCCGGAGCCGCCGCTCAGGTTGTCCCAGTACGCGAAGCTGCCGCCCGGGCTCATCGCCGGGAGCAGCACCAGGAGTTCCAGCAGCGAGGAGCCGACGCCGAGGAGGATGCCGGCCACGCCGACCCGCCGGTCGCCGCGCCACAGGATGTAGGCGCCGACGGCGGCCACGGTGATGCCGAGGTCCTCCTTGACCAGGACCAGTGGCGCGGCCCAGGCGAGGGCGGCGATCCAGCGCCGTTCGCCGAGCGCGACGACCGAGAAGGCGATCAGCGGGACGGCGAAGGTGATCTCGTGGAAGTCGAAGCCGAGGGCGGAGGCCAGCCCCCAGGAGAGCCCGTAGCCGAGGCCGGTGATCCCGGCGGCGACCGGTCCGAGTTCGCGCAGTGCCCAGCGGGTGATCGGCACGGCGGCGACCGCGACCAGGGCGGACTGGGCCAGCAGCAGGACCTTCGCGGAGGGCCAGAGCCAGTAGAACGGGGCGAGGGCGGCGAGGGCGGGCGAGAAGTGGTCGCCCAGCAGGTTGAAGCCGGGGCCCTTGAGTTCGACGATCGGGCCGCGGCCCTCGGCGTAGCCGCGTACGCCCTGCTCGAAGATCCCGAGGTCGTATCCGCTGGTGAGCAGGAGTTCATGACGGCGAATGGTGAAGAAGGAGTAGACCAGGAACAGGGTGAGGGCGACCGCCCAGGGGATGAATCGCACCCGCCGATCGGCAGGGGACACCGCGCTCGACGGTTCGTCACCCTCCGTCCTGCGTTGAAGTGCTGATGTGAGTGTACTAATTGTCACTGAACATCCCCGTCGTTCCGGGTGCGAGTGGTCTGTGGCCGATTCTTGTTCGACGCCTCGGGGTGGCGGGCAGGTTCAGCCACGGGCGAACGCCGCCGGGCGTGTCGGCCCCCGGGCGGGCACCGTAGCATGGAGAAGCCCTCCCCGGCGATTGAGGCGCCGGGGAGGGCACTCATTTCCTGTCCGATCGTCAGATCACCATGCTGGATTGATGATCACCGATCTGACTGGCATTCACCTCCACTGCTGGTACGAGCCGCCGTTGCCGCCCAGGGTGTAGACGCTGCCGTTGGCGTTGCTGTCCAGGTAGAGGCCGGTCGCGAGGTTCCGGTAGGTGTGCCCGTAGGGGCCGTTCCCCCGGACCCACTTCTGGTAGCTGCCGCCGTTGCAGCTCAGCGCGTAGACGTTGCCGTTGCCGTTGGAGTCGAGGCAGAAACCGGTGGCCTTGTTGCGCAGGGTGAAGGTCGACCCGCCCAGGTCGCTGGAGTACCAGCGCTGGTACGAGCCGCCGTTGCCGGGGAGGGTGTACACGTTGCCGTTGCCGTTGCTGTCCAGGTAACGGCTGGTGGCGACGTTCTGGAGGGTGATCTCGCTGGTGGCGGCGCTCGCCTGGCCGGCGGCCAGAACGGTCGCGCCGCCGGCCAGGACTGCGGTCGAGGCGACGAGGGCGACGGTGCGCTGGAGGAGATTCATCGCATTTCCTTCCCGTGGTGACCGGCCCTCCGGCCGGTCGTTACGGAACTTATCCGGAAATGCGTCGGTGGCGATATACCGGCCGGTCCGGCCCGCCTTTCTTCGGCCATCGGGAATTATGTCGCCAAAATGTTCTGAATATTAGATCAATAATTCACAGCTGTTCGTTGTCGAAGGGGTTTCTGTGGAGGGTCTGTCCGGGTCGCGTGAAGGGTGACGGGTTCCCTTTCGGGTGGCGGATCCCGGGTAAACGGGCAAATCAGGCAATCAGCCGTGCCCGAACTTGGCCGGATCCGGCCGGGGCGCACGGCCCCGGCCGGGGGCGCACAGGTCGCGCGAGGGGAGCGGACTCAGGCGATCCACACCGTGGTGACGTTGCAGAACTCCTTGATGCCGTGGCCGGACAGCTCGCGGCCGAAGCCGGAGCGCTTGACGCCGCCGAACGGCAGCGCCGGGTGCGAGGCGGTCATGCCGTTGAAGAACACCCCGCCCGCCTGGATGTCCCGGACGAACCGCTCCTGCTCGGCCGGGTCCTCGGTCCAGACGTTGGAGCTGAGCCCGAACGGGGTGTCGTTGGCCAGCGCCACCGCCTCGTCCAGGTCGGCGGCCCGGTAGACCGTGGCCACCGGGCCGAAGGTCTCCTCCTGGTGGATCCGCATCCGCGGCGTGATGCCGGTCAGCACCGTCGGCTCGTAGAACCAGCCCGCGTCCAGGCCCTCAGGCCGCCGCCCGCCGCACTCCACCCGGGCCCCGTGCGCCCGGGCGTCCTCGACCAGCTCGGCGATCTCGTCCCGGCCCTGCCGGCTGGCCAGCGGGCCGACCTGGGTCGCCTCGTCCATCGGGTCGCCGACCCGCAGCGCCGCCATGGCGGCGGTGAACGCGGCGGTGAACCGGTCGTAGACCTCGGTGTGCACGATGAACCGCTTGGCGGCGATGCAGGACTGCCCGTTGTTCTGCGCCCGCGCGGTGACGGCGGTGGCCGCGGCGGCGTCCAGGTCCGCGCTCGGCATCACCACGTACGGGTCGCTGCCGCCGAGCTCCAGCACCGCCTTCTTCACCTCGTCGGCCGCCGCCGCCGCGACCGCCCGCCCGGCCGGCTCGCTGCCGGTCAGCGTCACCGCGGCCACCCGGGGGTCACGGACCACCGCCTCCACCGCCGCCGAGCCGATCAGCAGCGTCTGGAAGCAGCCCTCCGGGAAGCCGGCCCGCCGGAACAGCTCCTCCAGCGCCACCGCCGTCCGCGGCACGTTGGACGCGTGCTTGAGCAGCCCGACGTTGCCCGCCATCAGCGCGGGCGCGGCGAACCGCACCACCTGCCAGAACGGGAAGTTCCACGGCATCACCGCCAGGACCGCGCCCAGCGGCCGGTAGCGCACATAGGCGCGGGCCGCCCCGGCGTCGGCCACGTCGGCCGGCTCCGGGTGCTCGTCGGCGAGCAGCGCCTCGGCGTTCTCGGCGTACCAGCGCATCGCCTTGGCGCACTTGGCGGCCTCGGCGCGGGCGGCGGCGATCGGCTTGCCCATCTCCTCGGTCATGGTGCGGGCGACGCTCTCGCGGTCCTCGTCGAGCAGTTCGGCGGCGCGGCGCAGCAGCCCGGCGCGCTGGGCGAAGGAGGTGGTGCGGTAGGTGCGGAAGGCCGCCTCGGCGCGGGCCAGCCGCTGTTCCAGGCCGGCCGCGTCCAGCGGTTCGAAGGTCTCCAGGGTCTTGCCGGTCGCCGGGTTCACGCTTGCGATGGGCATCGGGGCCCCTCCCAGGGGTGCGCGGGGGTGGAGGTGTCGGTCCTCCCACCCTGGCCCACCGCCCGCGCCCCGGGTACCACCCCCGCCCGGCGTGTCCCGGCGGACGGTCCGGCTCGGCCGGTCGGCCCGGGCCTACTCCGGCAGTGCCTCCGCCCGGGCCGCCGCGTCGCGGGCCCGGGCGCCGGCCCTGGTCCGCCCGGCGGTGACCAGGCGGTTGGGGAACCGGTGCAGGTACTCGGCCTCCAGCTGCCCGGTGCGCAGGGTGTGCCGCTTCAGGGCCTCCTCCGACCCGTACAGGAAGGTCTCGTGCCTGGTCCGGTGCAACTGCTCCAGCTCGTGCAGCAGTGTGTCGTTGCCCAGGGCGTGCGGGGAGATGCCCTCTGGCCTGGCGTGCGCGGTGTCGGGGTGCGCCATGTCCACTGCCTCCTCGGACGGGAAACCCCCCGAGTACCCGTTGCCCCGTCGACCTCACCGGTACACCCGTTCGGCCCCGGCAGGGCCGCGGGGAGGCGCCCCGGCTCCGGATGCGGGCGGAAAAAACGTAGGATGAAACCTTCATATCCGCACCGAAACCACCGGACAGGCGTCGATGGCAATCCCCAAGGCCGAACTCCACCTGCACATCGAAGGCACCCTGGAGCCCGAGCTGGCGTTCACGCTCGCCCGGCGCAACGGCGTGGAGCTGCCGTTCGCGGACGCCGAGGAGCTGCGGCGGGCGTACGCGTTCGGCGACCTGCAGTCGTTCCTCGACCTGTACTACGCGCTGATGTCGGTGCTGCGGACCGAGGAGGACTTCGAGGAGCTCGCCGAGGCGTACCTGGCGCGGGCGGCGGCGCAGGGGGTGCGGCACGCGGAGATCTTCTTCGACCCGCAGGCGCACACCGCGCGCGGGCTCTCGCTGCCGGTCGTCGTGGACGGGCTGGGGCGGGCGCTGGACCGGGCCGAGCAGCGGCACGGCATCAGCACCCGGCTGATCATGTGCTTCCTGCGGGACGAGTCGGCCGAGTCGGCGCTGGAGACCTTCGAGGCCGCCCGGCCGTGGTTCGGCGGGCGGATCACCGGGGTCGGCCTGGACTCCGCCGAGGTCGGCCACCCGCCGGCCAAGTTCCGCGAGGTCTACCGGCGGGCCGCCGAGGCCGGGCTGCACCGGGTCGCGCACGCCGGGGAGGAGGGCCCGGCCGCCTACATCACCGAGGCGCTGGACGTGCTCGGGGTGGAGCGGATCGACCACGGGCTGCGCTGCCTGGAGGACCCGGCGCTGGTCGAGCGGCTGGTCCGGGAGCGGATCCCGCTCACCCTCTGCCCGCTCTCCAACGTGCGGCTGCGCTGCGTCGACACCCTGGCCGACCACCCGCTGCCCGCGATCCTCGCGGCCGGCCTGCTGGCCACCGTCAACTCCGACGACCCGGCCTACTTCGGCGGCTACGTCGGCGACAACTTCGACGCCCTCGCCGAGGCGCTCGGCCTGGACCAGGACACCCTGCGACTGCTCGCCGCCAACTCCTTCCGGGCCTCCTTCCTGCCCGAGGAGCGCCGCGCCGCCCTGCTGGCCGAGGTCGCCGCCTACGAGTTCGGCACCGCCTGACACGGGCCGCGGCGCCGCCCCCGCCAACGGGGACGGCGCCGCGGGCCGCGTGGGAGCAGGGCCCGTCCGGCAGTTAGCGTCAGATTGACGATAAAGGCGTCCGGGCACTACTGTGCCGGCCATGACAGTGAACGTGGTCCTGACGCGCGACAGCGTGTGCATGGGAGACGACGGCCAAGCGCCGCACCGGCAGGACGCCACCTTCGACGGCGCTACCACCCTGGGCGATTTCGTGACCCGGGTGGCCGACTACCCCCTCCGCATGCGCGGTGCCCGCTGGGTGATGTTCCTCGGCCGGAACCGCGCCGAGGGTTCCCCGATCGCCGAGATCTCGCCGGAGTGGGCGGGCCCTCGCTTCCCGGCCGGGGCCGACCCCCTGCTCCCCCTGGCCGCCCTCCCCGCGGCCGACGGTGAGCTGGGCTTCTTCTTCCAGTACCACCCCGGCAGCGTCCCCCTGGCGGGACCGCCCGACCCCGGCCTCACCGCCCTCGATCCGCTCGCGGGCCGACTCGCACTGTGGCTCGCCGAGCGCTGTTGAGGCCCGCCCGTGACGGTGCGACCGGACGGCCCAGGGTGGACAGGCCGATGGCCCCCACCTGGGAAACTGCAGGTGGGGGCCATCGGGGAGGCTCGGTCAGAGCAGGGTCGACCAGTAGTACCAGAAGCGGTTGAGGATCAGCAGGGCGATCACCGCGTACCAGAGGGCCGGGACGACCCAGTGGTAGCGGGCCGCCTCGCGGACGGCCGGGCGCAGGGCGCGGGGGACCGGGACGATGCCGGTGCGCAGGTTGTGCAGGGTGGTGTACCAGAACAGCGGGATCATCGCCGTCCAGACCACCATGCAGAACGGGCAGAGGGCGCCGATCCGGTACAGCGCCTGGTACATCAGCCAGGTCACGAAGCCGATGCCGAAGACCGTCCCGGCCTGGAGGCCCAGCCAGAACCAGCGCCGGTAGGTGGCGCCGGCCAGCAGTCCGGCGCCGATCGCGATCACCACGGCGAAGCCGGCCAGGCCGAGCAGCGAGTTGGGGAAGCCGAAGGCCTCGGCCTGGTCGCTGCGCATGATCGAGCCGCAGCTGATGATCGGATTGATGTTGCAGTTCGGGACGTAGGACGGGTCCTTCAGCAGCCGGATCTTGTCCAGGGTGAGGACCGCCGAGGCGAACAGCCCCAGCGCGCCGCCGATCACCAGCAGCAGGGCGAACGGGCGGCTCGCGCCGTACCCGGGCCGGGTGCCAGCGGGGGCGGTGACGGGGGAGGGGGCCGTCATCCGGTCACCTGCTTGACCATCGCGGTGAACTGCTCGGGCGAGACGGGCTTGCCGCCGGCGAACACGTCGAGCTTCTTGCCGTCCAGGCGGACGGTCGGGGTGCCGGTGACGCCGCTCTTGTCGAAGGCCTTGTTCACCTGGCCGGCCCAGGGCAGGTAGGTGCCCTCGCGGACCGCCTTGACGAAGCCGTCGGTCTTCAGGCCCGGCACCTTGTCGGCCAGGTCGAGCAGGTGGTTGACGTCGGCGAAGGCGTCGTCGCGCTCCTCCGGCTGGTTGGCGTAGAGCACGTCGTGGAACTGCTTGAACTTGTCCACGCCCTCGTTCAGCGCCGCGCCGGCGGCGGCCAGCGCGGTGCGCGAGCCCTTGCCGCCGAGGCCCTGGTCGAGGAAGGTCGCCAGGTGGTACTCGATCTTGTAGCTGCCCGCGTCGGCGAGCTGCTGGACGGCCGGGCCGGTGGTGGTCTCCAGCTGCTCGCAGAACGGGCAGCGGAAGTCCTCGTAGACCTCCAGCGTGTGCGGGGCGTCCGCCTTGCCGTAGGTGACCACGGTGCCGTCCGCGCCGCTCGCGTTCGCCGGCACGACCAGCGGGCCCGCGGTGTCGCCGGAGGCGGAACCGGAGCCGGAGCCCGACGGCGAAGGCGACGCCCGCCGCGAGGGCGAGCAGGACGGCGGAGGCGGTGCCGACCACCGCCCGGCGGCGGATCCGGGCCGAGCGCTCGGCCTGCTCGCGCTCCTGGCGCATCCGCTCGGTGGCGGCCCGGCGGGCGGCCTTCCGGTCGCCGGCGGTGGTGCTCTTCTTGGGGGAGGTGCTCATGGTGGAGGTCGTCCTGGTGCTCTTGGCGGGGCGTGCGGGCGCGGGGGCGCACGGCCGGCCGGGGACCGGGGGACCGGGAGGTCCGCGGGGTCGCCTAGCGGGCGGGCGCCGGCAGCCGCGCGGGCGGGCCGCGCCGGACGGCGGGCCGGAGCCGGACGGACTCGGCGGGGACCGGCACCCGGCTGGCCCGGGGGAACGGCACCCGCGCCACCGGACGGGCCGGCAGGGGTGCGGTCAGCAGCGTCAGCCAGTGGCCGGCCGCGGCGGGGAAGCGCCGGGCGAAGTCGCCCAGGATCCGCGCCGTGCGGGCCAGCCCGGACAGCGCGGCGTCGGCGCTGCGCAGCCAGTACGCGGCGGCCAGCGCGAGCGCGGTGTGCAGGAGCAGCAACAGGGCGAGCCCGACCGGCCGGGAGAGGCCGTGGCCGAGCAGGAGGCCGCCGAGCGAGCCGCCGCCGCACAGCAGCGGTTCGAGACCGCGGGCGGCGCCGGGCGGCAGCGAGGGGCAGGTGGACTGGGCGAGGTCGAACAGGGCGCTCAGGCCGAGTTCCAGCGGCAGGAAGACCGCCGCGACGACCCGGTAGCCGCGCTCGCGGCCGGACAGCGCGAAGGCCACCGCGAAGACGGCGGCCCCGGCCACCGCCAGCGTGCCGAGCGGCAGCGGGCGGCCGGTGACCAGTACCTGGCCGAGCCCGGCGAGCAGCACGAGCAGCGCGGCGAAGACCGCCGCGCGCAGCGTCCTGGTGTCCCGGGCACAGTTCATGAGTCCCGAGTGTGCCACAGGTTGAAAGCCGAACGAGTGGCTCGGGAGCCCGCTGTGAAGATCCTCACCACCGGCCCTGAACTGGGCTTATATGCCGTTTACGGTGACCGTGCCGGGCGCCTCGACGACCGGCTCTGGCGGGGTCGCGGCGGCCGCGACCCGGGCCTCGACCAGCTCCCGGAACGCCGCCAGGTCGGTCCGCACGGTCCGCTCGATCGCCCCGGCCAGCGCGAAGCCGCCGGGGCCGCCGAACGCCTCCCGGACCTCCCCCGGGTCGTACTCGACCCGGACCTGCACCCGGGTGTGCGCCGCGTCGAGCGGGCGCAGCGCGAAGGCGCCGTGCAGCGGCGGACCGTCCAGGGTGCGCCAGGCCATCACCCGGCCCCGGCCCCGGTCGGTGATCTCGGTCTCGACCTCCCGTTCGGCGCCGGCGATCTCCACCGCGAGATGGGCCAGGTTGCGGCCGTGCGGCTGGGCGGTGCGGACGCCGTCGACGAAGCGCGGGTACTCGTGGACGCGGTGCAGCTGCTCCCAGGCCGCCAGGACGGGGGCGTCGATGTCGATCTGTTCCTCCAGCGTGCTCATGGCCGGCCGGACCTCCTCGGGTTGGCGCGCGGTCCACTCCTCCAGCCTGCGCCGGAGGGCGGCCCGGGGCAACGGAGCGGTCGGCGGAGTCGGCGGAGGAGGCGAACGGTGGAGGAGGCGAACGGCGGGCGGCCGGGCGAGACTGGGCACATGCCGGAGCTGCCCGAGGTCGAGGCCCTGACCGCCTTCCTGTCCGCACGGCTGACCGGGCGGGTGATCGCCGAGGTGCGGCCGGTGGCGATCAGCGCGCTCAAGACCTACGACCCGCCGGTGACGGCACTGGTGGGGCGGACGGTCGGCCCGGTGGTCCGGCACGGGAAGTTCCTGGACATCGGGACGGACGGGCCGCGCCTGGTGGTCCACCTGGCCAGGGCGGGCTGGCTGCGCTGGCGGGAGCACCTGCCGGCGGAGCCGCCGAAGCCGGGCGGGCGCAACCCGCTGGCGCTGCGGGTGCGGCTGGAGGGCCCGGACGGGGACGGCTTCGACCTCACCGAGGCGGGCACCAAGAAGGGGCTCGCGGTGTACGTGGTGCGGGACGCCGAGGAGGTCCCGGGGGTGGCGAGGCTGGGCCCGGACCCGTTCGACCCGGACTTCGACCTGGCGCGCTTCCGGGCGCTGCTGGCCGGTGAGCGCCGCCGGATCAAGGGTGTGCTGCGGGACCAGACCGTGCTGGCCGGGGTCGGCAACGCCTACTCGGACGAGGTGCTGCACGTGGCGCGGATGTCCCCGTACAAGCTGGCGGCCGATCTGTCGGAGGAGGAGACGGCGCGGCTGTTCGAGGCGCTCGGCACCACCCTGCGCGAGGCGGTGGAGCGCTCGCGCGGACTGGCGGCGGGGGAGCTGAAGGCGGAGAAGAAGCTCGGCATGCGGGTGCACGGCCGGACCGGGCAGCCCTGTCCGGTCTGCGGGGACACCGTGCGGGAGGTGTCCTTCGCGGACTCCTCGCTGCAGTACTGCCCGAGCTGCCAGACCGGGGGGAAGCCGCTCGCGGACCGGCGGCTCTCCCGGCTGCTGAAGTAGTGCGAGTGCTGAAGTCGTACGCGTGCTGAAGCAGTGGGCGGGCTGAAGCCGTACGCGCCGTCGGCCGGCCCCGTTCCGCGGCGGGAGGCGGGGCCGGCGGGACGCCGGGGATGCCGTGGACGCCCTACGGCTTGCGGGCGAGGCCGCCCCAGTAGTACGCCGCGTACGGGTCGGCCGGCTGCTCGCCGTCCGGGTGCCAGGCCATCACCGGGGCGACGCCGGGCTCGATCAGCTCCCAGCCGTCGAAGAACCGGGTGACCTCCTCCTTGCTGCGCGGCACCAGGGTCATCCCGGCGGCCCGGGCGGAGGCGGTCACCTGGGCGACGGCGGCCTCGTTGAAGTCCTGGGTGGGGTGGGTGAGCGCGATGTAGCTGCCGGAGGGGAGCGCGTCGCGCAGCGCGGCGACCTTGCCCCACGGGTCGTCCTCGTCGGCGATCAGCATCAGCACGGCGATCATCAGCATGCCGACCGGCTGGTCGAGGTCCAGCGTGGTGTTGAGGGCCGGGTCGGCCAGCAGCTCGGCGGGCTTGCCCAGGTCGGCGTGGATGTAGGTGGTGCGGCTGGCCGGGGTGGAGACCATCAGCGCGCGGGCGTGGGCCAGCACGATCGGGTCGTTGTCCACGTAGACCACCCGGGTGCCGGTGCTGACCGACTCGGCGATCTCGTGGGTGTTCGGCGAGGTGGGGATGCCGGTGCCGAGGTCGAGGAACTGGCGGATGCCGTAGCGCTCGGCGAGGTGGCGCACGGCGCGCTTCTGGAAGCCGCGGTTCTCCTTGGCCTGCGCCTTCATGGTGGGCACGGCCTGCTCGATGGCCTGGCCCATCGCGCGGTCGGGCGGGAAGTTGGTCTTCCCGCCCAGCCAGTAGTCGTAGACGCGGGCGGAGTGCGGGGTGCTGGTGTCGACCCCGTACTTCTCCCACTGGCTGAGTTCGGCGGCGTCGTTCTCGGACCGGTCGGCGAAGTCCTGACTCGTCGTCATGGCCACGTCCTTTTAAGACAGATCATCACACTGGGAGAGGTCAGATTAGCGGGCCCGGCGGGGGTCCGGTCACGGGGTGGGCGAACAGCCGGTGCACAGGGCGCGCCTTGGGCCGTTGGGGTGGTGATCGAACCCGTCGGGGTAGCCGCTGGGAGACGGGCCGATGAACGGGGGACAGATGCAGTCATGCTGTCTGATCGTCAGATTACTTCGCGAAGGTTACTGCTGGTCGCGGCGGGGATGTCGCTGCTCGGGGTCGCCGGGTGCGGCCGGGCCGAGGAGGTGGTGAAGGCCGCCGCCGCGGCCCGTTCGGCGGGCCCGGACCCGCTCCCGGGGGCGACGCCCGCCGAGGGGCCGCCCACGACTCCGGCCGCCGCACCGACCGCCGAGCCGTCCCCGGCCCCGTCCGTCGCGCCGACCGCGGAC